>NZ_SDIG01000080.1:0-28059 GCF_004122755.1 Streptomyces sp. TM32 | reverse complement strand
ACACGAGACCCTTCAACAAGCCCGGACTCTCCAGCAGACCGACGAGTGGAAGGACCGCTACAAGATCCGCGCCGGTGTCGAAGGCACCGTCTCCCAAGGCGTCATGGCCCATGGTCTGCGCAGATCCCGCTACCGCGGCCTGGCCAAAGCCGGTCTCCAGCACCAGCTCACCGCGGCAGCGATCAACGTCGTCCGCATCGACGCGCACCTCACCGGGAAACCACACGCGCCCACCCGCACCAGCCCCCTGGCGGCACTGCGCCCCACCGGTTGACCCGGTGGGGCGCAGCAGCGGCCCGCAATTCGCCAACAGCGTCCGGTCTCTCCCGGGGGCGGGCCGCCGTCGTACGTCTGAGCCTGCTAGGGCCGCTTCAGGGGCTGCTTGGCCGCCGCCCACTCCTGCTGGCGGACCAGATCGGTCCGTACCTCGGCGAGCTGGACCGCCACCGCCGAGGGGGCGGTGCCACCGCGGCCGCTGCGCGAGGCCAGCGCGCCCGGGACGTTCAGCACCCCCCGCACCTCCGGGGTCAGATGCGGCGAGATCTTCGCGAACTGCTCATCGGTGAGCTGGTCGAGCTCGATGCCGTGCGCCTCGCACTCCTTGACGCACTCCCCCGCGACCTCGTGCGCCACCCGGAACGGCACGCCCTGCTTGACCAGCCACTCCGCGATGTCGGTGGCCAGCGAGAAGCCGGCCGGCGCCAGCTCTTCCATGCGCTCGCGGTGGACGGTCAGGGTCGCCGTCATGCCGGTGAACGCCGGGAGCAGCACCTCCAGTTGGTCGCAGGAGTCGAAGACCGGCTCCTTGTCCTCCTGGAGGTCGCGGTTGTACGCGAGCGGCAGCGCCTTGAGCGTGGCCAGCAGCCCGGTCAGGTTGCCGAGGAGGCGGCCGGACTTGCCCCGCGCCAGCTCCGCGATGTCCGGGTTCTTCTTCTGCGGCATGATCGACGAGCCGGTGGAGAAGGCGTCGTGGAGGGTGACGAAGGAGAACTCCTTCGTGTTCCAGAGGATGATCTCCTCCGCGATCCGCGAGAGGTTGATCCCGATCATCGCGGTGATGAAGGCGAATTCGGCGGCGAAGTCCCGCGAGGCCGTCCCGTCGATGGAATTGCCGGCCGAGCCGTGCTCGAAGCCGAGGTCGGCGGCGACCGCCTCCGGGTCGAGGCCGAGCGAGGAGCCGGCCAGCGCGCCCGAGCCGTACGGGGAGACGGCGGTGCGGTCGTCCCACTGCCGCAGCCGCTCCGCGTCCCGGGACAGCGACTGCACATGGGCCAGGACGTGGTGGGCGAAGAGCACCGGCTGGGCGTGCTGGAGGTGGGTGCGGCCCGGCATCGCGACGTCCGGGTGGGCCTCGGCGAGGCCGACCAGCGCCTCCTGGAGGTCGGCGAGCAGCCCGCCGATGATCCGGGCATGGTCGCGCAGGTACATCCGGAAGAGCGTGGCGACCTGGTCGTTGCGCGACCGGCCGGCCCGCAGCTTGCCGCCGAGGTCCGGGCCGAGCCGCTCCAGCAGGCCCCGCTCCAGGGCGGTGTGGACGTCCTCGTCGGCGACGGTGCCGGTGAACGAGCCGTCCGCGACATCGGCTTCGAGCTGGTCGAGCCCGGCGAGCATCCGGCTCAGCTCGTCCTCGGTGAGCAGGCCCGCCTTGTGGAGCACGCGGGCGTGCGCGCGGGAGCCGGCGATGTCGTACGGGGCCAGCCGCCAGTCGAAGTGGACCGACGCCGACAGCTGGGCCAGCGCCTCGGCGGGTCCGTCGGCGAAACGGCCGCCCCAGAGCCGGACGTCACCGCTGTTGCTGCTCACTGCTGCTCCTCATGGCTGCTGTGGATGTGCCACCGCCTCCCCGCCGCGAGGGCAGGGAGGCGGCCGTGTACGAAGGTAACGAGTCGGCTCAGGCCAGGTCGCGCTTGGCCGCGATCTTGCTCGACATACCGAAGAGCTCGATGAAGCCCTTCGACAGCGACTGGTCGAAGGTGTCGCCGGTGTCGTACGTCGCCAGGTTGAAGTCGTAGAGCGACTGGTCGGACTTCCGGCCGGTGACGACCGCGCGGCCGCCGTGCAGGGTCATCCGGATGTCGCCGCTGACCGCCTGGTTGGCCTCGTTGATGAAGCCGTCCAGGGCGCGCTTGAGCGGGGAGAACCACAGGCCGTCGTAGACCAGCTCGCCCCAGCGCTGCTCGACCTGCCGCTTGTAGCGGGCCAGTTCGCGCTCGACGGTGACGTTCTCCAGCTCCTGGTGCGCGGTGATCAGCGCGATGGCGCCGGGCGCCTCGTACACCTCGCGGGACTTGATGCCGACCAGCCGGTCCTCGACCATGTCGATCCGGCCGATGCCCTGGGCGCCGGCCCGCTCGTTGAGCTGCTGGATGGCCTGGAGGACGGTGACGGGCTTGCCGTCGATGGCGACCGGGACACCCTCCTTGAAGGAGATGATGACCTCGTCGGCCTCCCGCTGGGTGGCCGGGTTCTCCGTGTACTCGTACACGTCCTCGATCGGCGCGTTCCAGATGTCCTCCAGGAAGCCGGTCTCCACGGCCCGCCCGAAGACGTTCTGGTCGATGGAGTACGGCGACTTCTTGGTGGTCGCGATCGGGAGGTTCTTCTCCTCGCAGAAGGCGATCGCCTTGTCCCGGGTCATCGCGTAGTCACGGACCGGGGCGATGCACTTCAGGTCGGGGGCGAGGGAGGAGATGCCGGCCTCGAAGCGGACCTGGTCGTTGCCCTTGCCGGTGCAGCCGTGGGCGACGGTGGTGGCGCCGTGCTTCTTGGCGGCGGCGACCAGGTGCTTGACGATGGTCGGCCGGGAGAGCGCGGAGACCAGCGGATAGCGGTCCATGTACAGGGCGTTGGCCTTGATCGCCGGGAGGCAGTACTCGTCGGCGAATTCGTCCTTGGCGTCCGCGACCTCGGCCTCGACCGCGCCGCAGGCAAGCGCACGCTTGCGGATGACGTCCAGGTCCTCGCCGCCCTGGCCGACGTCCACGGCAACGGCGATGACCTCGGCGCCCGTCTCCTCGGCGATCCAGCCGATACAGACAGAGGTGTCCAGGCCGCCCGAGTAGGCGAGTACGACGCGCTCGGTCACGGGTTTCTCCTTACGGTGCATTCGCTGTTGGGTATAAGTATGCACTCCACCGTATGTTTCGTCAACGCGTCGACGAAGATGCAGGTCAGCGGCGGGTCGACGGCGTGGCGCGAGGCCTCAGGAGCCCTCCTGGAGCACCTCGGCCAGCACGGCCGCATGGCTGGAGGGCACGTCCTTCGTGGCCGTCAGCAGCGTCAGCGGCCCCTCGGCGGCGCGCTCCCGCAGCCGCTCCAGCGCCCGCTGGGCGCCTTCCTGTGCCAGCTCTGCGCGATAGCGCTCGGCGAAGCGCGCGAACCGCTCCCCCTGATGGCCGTACCAGCGCCGCAGCTCGGTCGAGGGCGCCACGTCCTTGCACCACTCGGTGAGCCGGGCATCCTCCTTGGACAGCCCGCGCGGCCACAGCCGGTCGACCAGCACCCGCGCCCCGTCCGCCGGCTCCGGCGCCTCGTACACCCGGCGCACCCGGAGACCATCTCCCGCGGACATTTCACCCATACTTCATCGAACCACGGGCCGGGAGCCCCCGCAGGGAGGTCGGGACGCACCCCGTGGGGCCCCGCTTTGGATTCAGGGCCCGGGACAGGGTATTTTTCTTCTGCACACCCCGGCCGGGCATCGTCCGGCCGGTACGAGCACCGGGACGTGGCGCAGCTTGGTAGCGCACTTGACTGGGGGTCAAGGGGTCGCAGGTTCAAATCCTGTCGTCCCGACGGTGTTTTTGCAGGTCAGAGGCCGCTTCCTGAGATGGGGAGCGGCCTTTGCCGTTGCGGCGGCGCGGAGGCCCGGGCCCGGCAGCCCTCCCGGGACTGCGACGGGCCCGGGAAAGCGGGGTCCGGCCGGGCCGGCAGCGACCCGGCGGGTGTGCGGCCCGCGGGGCGGCCGGCCCCGGCCGGCGTCCGCTACGGCGCGGTCTCCGAAAGGTCGCGCTGGTGCGGAATCGCGATCTCCTCCGGCTTCTGGAGGGCCACGGTCCGGGCCGGGGAGGGGATCCGGATGCCCTCGTCGCGGTAGCGCCGGTGCAGGCGCTTGATGAATTCGTGCTTGATCCGGTACTGGTCGCTGAATTCGCCGACGCCCAGGATCACCGTGAAGCCGATCCGGGAGTCGCCGAAGGTGTGGAAGCGGACGGCCGGTTCATGGTCCGGGTCACCGCCGTTGATGTCCTTCATGACGCTCTCGACGACCTCGGTGGTGACCCGCTCGACGTGGTCGAGGTCGCTGTCGTAGCCGACCCCCACCTGCACCAGGATCGTCAACTTCTGTTCCGGGCGGGTGAAGTTGGTCATGTTGGTGCCGGCCAGCTGGGTGTTGGGGATGATCACCAGGTTGTTGGAGAGCTGCCGCACCACGGTGTTACGCCAGTTGACGTCGACGACATAGCCCTCCTCGCCGCTGCTGAGCCGGATGTAGTCGCCGGGCTGCACCGTCTTCGAGGCGAGGATGTGCACGCCCGCGAAGAGGTTGGCGAGGGTGTCCTGGAGGGCCAGGGCGACCGCGAGACCGCCCACGCCCAGCGCGGTCAGGAGCGGGGCGATGGAGATGCCCAGGGTCTGCAGGACGACGAGGAAGCCCATCGCCAGCACGATGATGCGGGTGATGTTGGCGAAGATGGTCGCCGATCCGGCCACCCCGGACCGGGACTGGGCGAGGGACCTCACCAGCCCGGTGATCACCCGGGCCGCGGTGAGCGTGGCGACCAGGATGAGCAGCACCATCAGCACCCGGTCGACGGTGTGTCCGATCGACTCCGTGAACGGCAGTGCGGCGGTCGCGGCCGCCAGCCCGCCGGCGATCGCCGCCCAGGGCACCACGGCCCGCAACGCGTCGACGATGACGTCGTCCCCGCTCCAGCGGGTGCGCAGCGCGTGTTTGCCCAGCCACCGCAGGGCCACCCGCAACAGCAGCCCCGCCACGATGCCGGCGGCCAGTGCCGCTCCGGCCACGATCAGGTCGTGCAGTGTCACCGCGCGGTTCACCGGCCGGCTCCTCCCGCGACCGGAAGGAGCGGACGTGCTATGAGCCGGATGTGATGTCTCGTCACCATGCCACCTTGTCTCTAGGGCTGCGAAGGCGCCGGGACATCCGCGGACGTCCCGGCGCGAACTGCCATCCTGCCGTATGGGGTTCGGCAGGCAACGGGTGGCTCGGTGGATTCCCGACACGGCCGCCGCACGGGGCGGGGTGAGGTGCTCCGGGGCGTGACGAGGTGCCCGGGGAGCTCGGAGGCGGCGCTCAGTGCGCCTTCTGCGCCAGCCGCAGCAGGTGGTCGGCGAGGGCCTGACCGCCCGTCGGGTCGCGGCTGATGAGCATCAGGGTGTCGTCGCCCGCGATGGTGCCCAGGATGTCGTGCAGCTCGGCCTGGTCGATGGCCGAGGCCAGGAACTGGGCGGCGCCCGGCGGGGTGCGCAGGACAACGAGGTTGGCGGAGGCCTCGGCGGAGATGAGGAGTTCGCCGGAGAGGCGGCGCATCCGCTCCTCCTTGGCCGACTCGCCCAGCGGCGCCCGCGGCTTGCGGTCGCCGCCCTCACTGGGCACCGCGTAGATCAGCTCCCCACCGGTGTTGCGGATCTTCACCGCGCCCAGTTCGTCCAGATCGCGCGAGAGCGTCGCCTGGGTGACGGACAGCCCGTCGTCGGCGAGCAGCTTGGCGAGCTGGCTCTGGGAGCGGACCGGCAGCCGGTTGAGGATGTCCACGATCCGGCGGTGGCGGGCGGTGCGGGTCTGCGGCACGGCCTGGCCACCGTTGTGCAACTCGTTGTCCTGCGGCTCGGTCATCGTTGTCGTCAGTCTCCGGATCGTCGTTCCCCGTCGGTCCCTTGGCGGGCCGTGCTGAGGACCGCGGGCAGCTTCCGGAGGAACTCTTCCGCTTCGTCGTCGGAGACGATCAGCGGCGGGGCGAGCCGGACGACGTCCGGCGCGACCGCGTTCACCAGGAGGCCCGCGTCCTGAGCCGCCTGCTGCACCTGTGGCGCGAGCGACTCCGTCAAGACGATACCCAGGAGCAGCCCCGCACCGCGGACCTGGCCGACCAATGGGTGCCCCAGGGCCTCGGTCCCCTCGCGCAGCCGCTCGCCGACCCGCTTGACGTGGTCGAGGATGCCGTCCTTCTCGATGGTGTCCAGGACGGCGAGGGCGCCCGCGCAGACCACCGGGTTGCCGCTGAAGGTCGAGCCGTGCGAACCGGGGGTGAGCAGGTCGGCGGCGCGGCCGAAGGCGAGCGTGGCGCCGATCGGGAGGCCGCCGCCCAGGCCCTTGGCGAGGGTGATGACGTCCGCCTCGACGCCCTGGGCCCGGGACTCCAGCCAGTGGCCGGTCCGGCCGATACCGGTCTGGATCTCGTCGAGGACGAGCAGGGTGCCGGTGGCGGCGGTGATCTCGCGGGCGGCCCGGAGGTAACCGGGCGGCGGCACGACGACGCCGTTCTCGCCCTGGACGGGCTCCAGGATGACGAAGGCGGTGTCGGTGGTGACGGCGGCGCGCAGGGCGTCGGCGTCCCCGTACGGGACGTGGTCGACGTCGCCGGGCAGCGGGGCGAACGGGGCTTGCTTGGCGGGCTGGCCGGTGAGCGCGAGGGCGCCCATGGTCCGGCCGTGGAAGCCGCCGGCGGTGGAGACCATGTGGGTGCGCCCGGTCAGCCGGCCGATCTTGAAGGCGGCTTCGTTGGCTTCGGCGCCGGAATTGGAGAAGTAGACCCGGCCGGGGCGGCCGGCCAGCGCGAGCAGCCGCTCGGCCAGCGCGACGGTGGGCTCGGCGACGAAGAAGTTCGAGACATGGCCGAGGGTGGCGACCTGGTCGGAGACCGCGCGGACCACCGCGGGGTGGGCATGACCGAGGGCGTTGACCGCGATGCCGCCGAGGAAGTCGAGGTACTCCTTGCCGTCGGCGTCCCACACCCGGGCGCCCTCGCCGCGTACCAGCGGGACGCGGGGGGTGCCGAAGTTGTCCATCATGGCGCCCTGCCAGCGCCCGGTGAGAGCCGCGTTGGTCACCGGTCCGTGGCCGTGTGCCGGCTCGCTCATGTCGCCCCCTCGATCGTGTTCGCGTCCGGCACGACCATCGTGCCGATTCCTTCGTCGGTGAAGATCTCCAGCAGGATCGAGTGCTGGACCCGCCCGTCGATGACCCGGGCGGTGTGCACGCCGTTGCGGACGGCGTGCAGGCAGCCCCGCATCTTGGGGACCATGCCGCTGGCCAGGTCGGGCAGCAGCTTCTCCAGTTCGGAGGCGGTGAGGCGGGAGATCACCTCGTCGCTGTCGGGCCAGTCCTCGTAGAGGCCCTCGACATCGGTGAGGACCATCAGGGTCTCGGCGCCGAGCGCGGCGGCCAGCGCGGCCGCGGCGGTGTCGGCGTTGACGTTGAAGACCGCCGAGGCGTCCTCCTCGTCGCTGCTGCGGGCGATGGAGGAGATGACCGGGATCCGGCCGTCGTCCAGCAACGCCTGGACCGCGCCGGGGTCGATGGCGGTGATCTCGCCGACCCGGCCGATGTCCACCCGCTCCCCGTCGATGTCCGCGTAGTGCTTGGTGGCGGCCATCAGATGGGCGTCCTCGCCGGTCATGCCGACGGCGAGCGGGCCGTGCTCGTTGAGCAGCCCGACCAGCTCGCGCTGCACCTGGCCGGCCAGCACCATCCGTACGACGTTCATCGCCTCGGGCGTGGTGACCCGCAGGCCGCCCTTGAACTCCGACTCCAGGCCCAGCAGGTCCAGCTGGGCGCTGATCTGCGGGCCGCCGCCGTGCACGACGACGGGGCGCAGCCCGGCGTGCCGCAGGAAGACCACGTCCTGGGCGAAGGCGCGCTTGAGCTCCTCGTCGATCATGGCGTTGCCGCCGAACTTGATGACGACGGTCTTGCCGTGGTGCCGGGTCAGCCAGGGCAGCGCCTCGATGAGGGTGCGTGCCTTGGGAAGTGCGGTGTGCTTACGGGTGCTCATGCCGGGCCGGCCTCGTTTCTCCCCCACGCGGCGCGCGGGACGTACCTCCGGGCGGGCTGTGCGGACAGCGCGCGCCGGAGCCTCGGGTGCGCGTTCATGACGAGTACGCGCTGTTCTCGTGGACGTAATCGGCGGTGAGGTCGTTGGCCCAGATGACCGCGGACTCGGTGCCGGCGGCGAGGTCCGCGGTGATCCGCACCTCCCGGTAGCGCATGTCGACCAGCTCGCGGTCCTCGCCCACCGAGCCGTTCTTGCAGACCCAGACGTCGTTGATGGCGACGTTCAGCTGGTCGGGCTCGAAGACGGCGGACGTGGTGCCGATGGCCGAGAGCACCCGGCCCCAGTTGGGGTCCTCGCCGTGGATGGCGCACTTGAGGAGGTTGTTGCGGGCGATCGAGCGGCCGACCTCCACCGCGTCGTCCTCGCTGGCCGCGCCCACCACCTCGATCCGGATGTCCTTGCTGGCGCCCTCGGCGTCCCCGATCAGCTGCCGGGCGAGGTCGGCGCAGACCGTGCGCACCGCCTCGGCGAAGGCGCCGGTCTCCGGAACGATCCCGGACGCTCCGGAGGCGAGCAGCAGCACCGTGTCGTTGGTCGACATACAGCCGTCGGAGTCGATCCGGTCGAAGGTGGTACGGGTGGCCGCGCGCAGGGCCGAATCGAGGTCGGCCGACGGCACATCGGCGTCGGTGGTCAGCACGACGAGCATGGTGGCCAGGCCCGGGGCGAGCATGCCGGCGCCCTTGGCCATGCCGCCGACGGTCCAGCCGTCCTGGGTGACGACGGCGGTCTTGTGCACGCTGTCGGTGGTCTTGATGGCGATGGCGGCCTTCTCGCCGCCGTGCGGGGTCAGTTGGGCCACGGCCCGCTCCACTCCGGGCAGCAGCTTGTCCATCGGGAGCCGCAGGCCGATCAGCCCGGTGGAGGCGATCGCCACCTCGCCGGCGCTGTGCCCCAGCACCTCGGCGGCCTTCTCCGCGGTGGCGTGGGTGTCCTGGAAGCCGAGCGGTCCCGTACAAGCGTTGGCGCCACCGGAGTTGAGGACGACGGCAGAGACCGCGCCGCCCTTGAGGACCTGCTCGGACCAGACGACCGGGGCGGCCTTGACGCGGTTGGAGGTGAAGACGCCGGCGGCGGCGCTCCGGGGTCCGTTGTTCACCACGAGGGCGAGGTCGGCACTGCCGTTCTCCTTGATCCCGGCGGCGATGCCCGCCGCCGTGAATCCCTGTGCTGCCGTGACGCTCACTGCTTGTCCTCCGTCGCTTCTCCGGCCCCGCCGGTCACGCCTTGCTCTCCTGTGCCGCTCCGGATCACGGGGCGACCCCGACCTTCGGCAGGCCCGTCTCCTCCGGGAGTCCCAGGGCGATGTTCATGCTCTGTACCGCGCCGCCCGCGGTGCCCTTGGTGAGGTTGTCGAGGGCGCTGATCGCGATGATCCGGCCGGCCGCGGCGTCGAGGGTCACCTGGATCTGCGCGGTGTTGGAGCCGTACACGGAGGCGGTCGACGGCCACTGGCCCTCGGGCAACAGCCGGACGAACGGCTCGTCGGCCAGCGCCTTCTCGTACGCGGCCCGTACGGCGGCGGCGTCCACACCGGGCCTGGCCCGGGCCGAGCAGGTGGCGAGGATGCCGCGCGACATGGGGGCGAGGGTCGGGGTGAAGGAGACGCCGATGCGCTCGCCGGCCACCGCGCTCAGGTTCTGGATCATCTCGGGGGTGTGCCGGTGGCCGCCGCCGACGCCGTACGGGCTCATCGCGCCCATGACCTCGGAACCCAGCAGATGCGGCTTGAGCGCCTTGCCGGCGCCGGAGGTGCCGGTGGCCGCCACGATGACGGCCTCGGGCTCGGCGAGCCGGTCCGCGTAGGCGGGGAACAGGGCGAGCGAGACGGCGGTCGGGTAGCAGCCCGGGACCGCGATGCGCCGGGTCCCCTGCAGCGCCGCGCGGCCCCCGGGCAGCTCGGGGAGGCCGTACGGCCAGGTGCCCGCGTGGGGCGTGCCGTAGAACGCCTCCCAGTCCGCGGCGTCGGTGAGCCGGAAGTCGGCCCCGCAGTCGACGACGAGCACCTCGGGCCCGAGCTCCTCGGCGACCGCGGCGGACTGGCCGTGCGGCAGCGCGAGAAAGACGACATCGTGCCCGGCCAGGGCCTCGGCACTGGTCGGCGCCAGCACCCGGTCGGCCAGCGGGACCAGCTGCGGCTGTAGCGCCCCCAGGCGCTGACCCGCGTTCGAGTACCCGGTCAGCGCCCCGATCTCCACCTCCGGGTGCCCCAGAAGCAGACGCAGCACTTCGCCCCCCGCGTACCCACTCGCACCGGCCACTGCTGCTCGTACCGTCATGGACCCTCCTTCTTCATGGCATGACTATACGGATGGAGGCAGTTTTATGCAATGAGGTGGGGTGGGGGTGACCCGGGGCCGGTGTGGTCGGGTGGCCGGGCGGACGATCCTTCCTGCGTCGCGCCGAAACGGCCGGTCCGGGCAGCCGGATCAGGCAGAACGGTCGTGCAGGGCGGCGACGTGCCGGCCGGAAGAGAGCGCGGTCAGGACCTCCTGGGCGGCTCGCTCGCCGGAGCGCACCGCGCCCTCCATCAGACCGTGCATCAGCGTGGCCGACTCGGTACTGGCCCAGTGGATCCGGCCCACCGGCTCGCGCAGCGCGCTGCCGTAGTTGGTGAGGGTGCCGGTCGGGAAGTGGCCGATCATCCCGCCCAGCGACCACTGCTGGGAGGACCAGTCGGTCTCCAGATACTGGCTGGGGCGGCGTGCCTCGGCACCGAACCGCTCGGCCAGCGCGGCCAGCCAGACCTCGCGCCGTTCGGCCGGATCCAGGCGCCCCATTCGCAGGGCTCCGGTACTGAAGGCGTAGCTGCTGAGCACCCCCGGCTCTCCCGACTGTGGTGTCTGGTCGATGGTGATCGGGACGGGCGACCGGGGCGCGAGCGTCTGTCCCGACAGGCCCAGCGCGCGCCAGAACGGCCGCGGGTAGACCGTGTGCACCCGGATGATCGACCCCGGTACCACGCGCTGCAGCAGACGGCCGGCCGCGGTGGGAAGCGGCGGGTCGAAGCTGATCCGCCCCGCCAGCAGCGGCGGCGTCGCCACGATCACGCGTCGCGCCCGCACGGTGAGCGAGTCGGAGGCGATCCGCACACCGGTGCCGTCGTGTGCGATCCGCTGGACGGGGCTGGACAGGTGCACCCGCTCTCCCAGCTGCTCGGCCATGCGCCTGGCCAGTTCGGGGGCTCCGCCGTCCACGACGTGGGATTCGGTTCTGCGGGAGTCGGTGTAGTAGCCGAAACCGCCGCCGCCCCGGGCCAGGGTGAGGGCGCCCAGCAGCGAGACCTCTGCCGGGTCGGCGCAGAACAGCAGGTGCATGGTCGACCTGAGCAGGGTGCGGGCGGTCGCCGAGGGCACGTTGAGCGGGTCGGAAAGCCACTGCCCGAGCGTGCGGGCGTCCCACGCCCGAGCGCTCCGGGCCCGCCACGGGGCATCCGCCGGGAGGCTCCGCGCCATCAGATGCAGACGGGAAAACGCCAGGCCGAGGGCGAAGAGCGTCCCCGGGCCGGTGACGGGGAGAGCACCGCGGTAACGGTGGTTGACGCCGTCCAGGCGCAGGAGGTGATCGCCCTGCTCGTACTGGGGGTACACCGCAAGTCCCAGTTCCCGGCAGAGCTGGAACATGCGGTCCTGCCCCTTGCCCAGCCAGGTGCCGCCGGCCGAGACCACCGTCCCGTCGGGAAGCTCCCGGTTCCACACCCGGCCGCCCACCCGGTCCCTGGCCTCAAGGACGACCACCTCGTGACCGGCTTGGACCAGCCGTCCGGCAGCTGCGAGCCCGGCGAAGCCGGCGCCCACCACGCACACGTCTGCCTGCACCTTTCCCATGGCCTACCTCCACGGCTCAGCCTCACCCAGCAGGCCCTGCTCCGCCCGGCGGGTGATCCATCGGGGCGTGACCGGTGCGGGCGCATGTGAGGGCGAGCCGCCGTGGAGGCGGGGGCCAGGTGTGCTGTCCGGGGAGGTGACCGCCCGGAAGGAAGGGACGGAGGCGGGGGGCCGGGCAGGCGGCAGGCGGTTCAGGAAGGCATGAGCGAGGTCACTCGGCCCGCTTCGCGTCCTTCTCCTGCTGCTTCTCCTTGATGCGTACGGCTTCCTTGCGGACCTCGGCCTGGGTGGCGCGTTCCTTCTGCAGCCACTCGGGGAGCTCCTGCTTCAGCGCGTCGATCTGCTCGGTGGTGAGGGGCTCGGTGACGCCGCCGCGCACCAGGCCCGAGATGGAGACGCCGAGCTTCGCCGCGACCACCGGGCGGGGGTGCGGGCCGTTGCGCCGCAGCTCCACCAGCCACTCCGGCGGATCGGCCTGCAGCGCGTTGAGCTCGCTGCGCGAGACCACACCCTCCTGGAACTCGGTGGGGGTGGCTTCGAGGAACACACCCAACTTCTTTGCCGCGGTCGCGGGCTTCATGGTCTGGGTGGTCTGGTGCGACGTCATGGTGTCAAGGGTAGCCAGCGTGTGCGAGGGCTCCGACCACGACCGGTAACCTGGCGGCGTGACAGGCTCCGATGTGCCCCCCTCGTTCCGGCTCGCGTACGTACCGGGCGTGACGCCGGCCAAGTGGGTGCGTATCTGGCAGGAGCGGCTGCCCGGCGTCCCGCTGACCCTGGTCGCCGTGACCGACACCGAGGCCGCCGGTGTGCTGCGGGACGGCGGCGCCGACGCGGGTTTCGTACGGCTGCCGGTCGACCGCACGACCTTCAGCGCGATCCCCCTCTACACCGAGACGACGGTCGTCGTGATCCCGAAGGACCACCTCGTGGCGGCGGTCGACGAGGTGTCCGCCGAGGACCTGGCCGACGACATCGTGCTGCACCCCCTCGATGACACCCTCGACTGGGAGACCCTGCCGGGCCGCCCCGCGAACGAGCGTCCCGCCACGACCGCGGACGCCATCGAACTCGTGGCGGCCGGGGTGGGCGTGCTCGTCGTCCCGCAGTCGCTCGCCCGGCTGCACCACCGCAGGGACCTCACCTACCGGCCCCTTACCGATGCCCCCCGGTCGCGGGTCGCGCTGTCCTGGCCGGAGGACGCGACCACCGACCTGGTGGAGGACTTCATCGGGATCGTGCGCGGGCGGACGGTCAACAGCACCCGGGGCCGCACCACCGCACCGGCCGAGCCGAAACCGTCGAAGCGGGCTCCCGCCGGCGGTGCGCGGCGCAAGCCCGCGGCCGGCAAGACGACCGGTAAGACGGCTGGCAAGAGCCCGCGCGGCGGTGCCGGCGGGGCCAAGGGCGGCAAGGGCGCCAAGAGCGGCAAGCCCCGCCGCCGGTCGTAGCCCCCCGACGCCGGTCGGTGGTCGGTTGCCCGCCGGTCGGTGGCCCGGCGCCGGTCGGTGGCCCGCAGCCGGTCGTTGGCCCCTGCGGCGCGCGTGCGGGCGCGACGAAAACGCCGCCCCGTGCCAGGACGGCGTATCGCCGTGCGCGTCAGGCGTGCTGCGGAACCTCGTCCTTCAGCTCGGCCTTGATCTGCTCCCGCAGTTCGGGGCTGTCCGCGTGCCCATGGACGGAGACCGCGTGCTCGGCGGCGGCGCGGATCACTTCGTCCTCCTCGCCGGAGATGACGAGGCTGCAGTTCATCTCGCTCGGGTGATCCCGGCAGTCGACCTTCTTCCGCATGGTGCACCTCCTCGTTCTTCCAGTGTCGGCCGGTGCCGTCCCCCCGTCGAATACGGCGAATCCCGTATGGCGCGGCGGGCGGCCGCGCTGCTGCAGTGGGAGAGGACGCAGGAGAGGTGAGCACACATGGCGACCTCTGCCGGCCTCACGTCCGGTGGGGCCATGGACGAAGAGCGGGTGCAGCAGTTCCTGGAGAAGGTGATCTCGGACAGCGCCGCCGCGGTCGCCGGCCTGTGCACCTCGCTCGGCGACCGGCTCGGGCTGTACGCGGCCATGGCCGGTGCCGGGCCGCTCACCTCCACACAGCTCGCCGACCGCACCGGGCTGGCCGAACGCTATGTGCGCGAATGGCTGGCCGCCCAGGTGGCCGGCGAATACGTCGACTACGCGCCCGGCACCGACACCTACCTGCTCCCCGACGAGCACGCCGCCGTCCTGGCGGACCAGGACGCCCCCACGTACGCGGCCGGTTTCTTCACCCTGCTGCAGGCCCTCTACGCCACCGAGGACGCCCTCCTGACGGCCTTTCGCACCGGAGCGGGCGTCGGCTGGGAGGAGCACGGCCCGGCGCTGTTCGCCGGTACCGCGAAGTTCTTCCGCCCCGGCTATGCGGCCGCGCTGGTACCGGAGTGGCTGACCGCGCTGGACGGCGTGGTGGAGAAGCTGGAGCGCGGCGCGCTCGTCGCGGACGTCGGGTGCGGATACGGCTACTCCACGACGCTGATGGCGCAGGCCTTTCCCCGGTCACGGTTCCGCGGCTTCGACTTCCACCGCCCGTCCGTCGAGGCGGCCCGCGAGAACGTGGCCGAACAGGGCCTGGGCGACCGGGTCAGCTTCGAGGTCGCCACCGCCCAGGACTTCCCGGGCGAGGACTTCGACCTGATCACGTTCTTCGACTGTCTGCACGACATCGGCGATCCGGGCGGCGCCCTCCACCACGCCGAGGAGGCGCTGGCCGACGACGGGACCTGCATGCTCGTCGAACCGAACGTCTCGGCGCACGCCGAGGAGAACACCCACCCCATCGGCCGGGCGATCACCGCATCCTCGGTCGCCGTCTGTCTGCCGTCCGCGCTGGCCCAGCACGGACCGCAGGCACTGGGAAACCACGCGGGTGAGGAGGTGATGCGGCAGATCGCCGACGAAGCCGGCCTCCACCACTGGCGACTCGCCGCGGAGACCCCCGTCAACCGCGTCTATGCCGTCGGGCGCTGAGGCGTCTGACGCGCCCGGCCGGTCTTCCCCCGGCCGGCCGGGTGGCCATCGTCGGCCGGGTGTCCAGCGTCGTCGGCGCGGCCGGCTGCAAGCCTCCGCTTGTCCTCCGTGCGTCCCGCCCGCCGGGCGGGCCCTCGTTTGACTGGCCCCTGCCCCCTCGGCACGCTGGACGTATGAGCGCGGCCGCGGAGGCCGGCCTGCGGCGCATTCTCGCCGTCGTGGACCTCTTGGGCGAGGCCGTCGACGAGGAATCCCTCGTTCCGGCCCTGCTCCCGCTGTTGCTCGCCGCCGTCCCCGGCGACAGCATCGTCTGGTCCCCCCGCGCCGGCTCAGCCGACCGCCCGCTCACCCTGCCCGCCGGCCTGCTGACCGACGACCTCCGGGAGGCGTTCGCCCGCGAGTCGGCCGCCGACCCCCTCGTCGCCCACACCACCCTGGGCCCGGGCACCCCGATGCGCCGCTCCACGCTCCAGACCCCCGGGGCATTCCATGCCCTCGCCGCCTACACCGACGTCTACCGGCCGTGCGGCAGCGAGCATCAGCTGGCGATGTCGTTCCCCGCCGGCCGTGCGGAGGGGGTGCCGCGGAGGGTCTGTGTGGCGTTCAGCCGCAGTGGCGGCGACTTCTCCGACGACGACGTGGCGGCCGCCGCCGTCCTGCGCACCCGGCTCAGCCGTGTCCTCGGCCGGCTCGCCCCGCCGATGCCCGTGCCGCCCCCCGTCACCCGTCGCGAGTCCGCCGTCCTTGCCCTGCTCGCCCGGGGCCTGACGAACCAGCAGATCGCCCACCGCCTGGCGATCAGCCCACGCACCGTCGACAAACATCTGGAGCACGCCTACGCAAAGCTCCAGGTGGGCGGCCGGGTCGAGGCGGCGAACGCCTGGCTGACCCACAGCCCGGCGGCGGTGCGGCCCGCGCCGTAGGGCCACGGCGCGGGGACACGGGACGCCGCGGCGCCGTTCAACGGGGCAGCGAGTGGCGCCGGTTAGGTGACCATGTTGTGGCGGACGCGGGTGACTTCGACGGTCAGGTGGCGGTCCCGTCCGAGGGGGAAGTGCGCCGTGCAGCGCACCGCGTCGTACGGCACGGGCCGCAGGTCGCCGAAGCAGTGCACCGCGTCGGGCCCGCTGCGGAACGGCAGGGTGAGCTGGCCGCTGATCGCTCTGGCGATCTCGGTGCGCAGCACGGTGTGGGTGCCGTCGTCGACCTCGCTGGTGGCCTCGCGGTCGCGGAGCCGGGTGGCGGCGAACGCCAGCGCGCCCGCCGTGACCAGGGCCGTGAGGAGGCCGATGAGCAGGCCGCGCCGGAGCGGATGGGGCTCCACGGCCGTCAGCTCCCGGCGCCGCGGGTGCCCCGGCGGCGGGCGAGGGCGCCCCAGCCGGCCGCGGCCATCAGCAGCAGGCCGCCGGCCGTCGTGGCCGTCCGGCCGGTACCGGCCGCGCCGCCGAGGCCGGTGTCGGCGCCGCCCTGGGGGACGGTTCCGTCGGCGCCGCCGGAGACGATCATGGTGCCGGTGAGGGCCTTCCGGCCGTCGCCGGCTTCCTTGCCGCGCCCGCCGGCGTCCCCGTCGCCCTGCTCGGTGCCGTACCCCGCGCCGTGGTCCTCGTCGTCGCCGTCCCGGCCGGATGCCAGGGCGCCGGGTCGGACACCGGAGGTGCCGCCGCAGGTGAGAGTGACCGTGTACGAGCCGGGCGCCGTGCTCTCCGGGAGGATCGCGGTGCCCTCGGTCCGGCCGCTCTGGCCGGGCAGCTGCATCGCGGGGATGTCCGCGTCGCCGAAGGTCGCCGTGGCGGATTCGCCCCCGCAGCTGCCGCCGTCGTGGACGGAGAAGGCGGTGCCCGGTGCCACCGGGTCGGGCTGTACGACCACCGTGCCGGCGGTGTCCTGGGCGGCGGGAGCGGCCTCGTTGACGGCGTCGCTCACCGCCCCGCCGACGGCCTCGGTGGCGGCGTCCGCACCGTCGCCGTCGCCGACGAGCAGGACGAGCACCACCAGGGCACCGGCCGCCAGGGCGTACGGGGATATCTGCCGTATGTGCATAACCCGAGACAAGCGCCCGGTCACCCGCCGCGCACCTCGATCGAATGCCGCACCGGGGGCGAACTCCCCGGGAACCCGTCCCGGCGCTCATTGTTTTCGCAGGTCACACGGGTGCGTACGCCCCGTACGGCGGAGCGCGCGGAATGGTCTTTCCGGGTGGTGCGCCGGGACGGCCGCGGGACGTGCGCCTCACACCGCGTGAGAATGCTCCGCTGCATCGCCACCCGGCCGCCTCGTTCCGCTGGTGCGCAGGCGCCGGGTCAGGTCTCCAGCTGGAGGTCCCAGCCGCCGGACCGGCTGGTGAAGGTGGTCACCGACAGCGGCCGCACATCGATCCGCCAGAACGCGTGCGGGGGCGCCTGGAGCACATAGACCAGGGCGGCGCGGATGACGCCGGGTTCGGCGACCGCGAGCAGTCCGGCGGCGTCGTCGGTCGGCCGGGTGTCCAGCCAGCCGCCGACCCGGGAGATGAACGCCGGCAGTGACTCCCCGCCGTGCGGTGCGGTGCGCGGGTCGGCCAGCCAGGCCTCCACCGCGCGCGGTTCGGCGGCGGTCACCTCGCCCAGCGTGCGGCCGCGCCAGCGCCCCATGTCGCAGTCGCGCAGCGCCGGCTGGGCCAGCGGGCGCAGCCCGAGCGCCTCGCCGGTGTCCCGGCAGCGGGCGGACGGTGAGCAGTAGCGCAGTTCGGCGGCGGCGAGCCGGCACAGGGCGGGAGCGGCCCGCTCGATCTCATACCATCCGGCGGTGTCGAGCGGGCGGTCGTCGTCGAAGCGGGTTTCGAGCAGCGAGGAGTTGCGGGCGGCGGCGAGCAGCTTGAGTCGAACGCTCATTCGCCGATGGTAAGAGGGCCGCCGCTCCGGTGGCACCAGTTGATCACAATTCGACAGGACCCGGGTCGATCAGCCCCAAGGTCATCCACTGCTCCGGCGACACCAGGGGACGGAAGCCGACCTTCTCGTACACCCCGTGGGCGTCCTGGGTGGCGAGCGTCAGCCGGCTGAGGCCGCTGGGCGCCATGTGGTCGGCGACGGCCTCGACCAGGGCCGTGCCCAGCCCCTTGCCGCGATCGTCGCGGCAGATGTAGACGTCGCAGAGCCAGGCGAAGGTGGCGTGGTCGGTGACCACCCGGGCATAGCCGACCTGACGCCCCGAACCGGACACGTACAGGCCGAAGTTGAGCGAGCCCGCCACGGCGCGGTCGTGCAGCTCCCGCGGGCGGCCCACGGCCCAGTAGGCGTCGGTGGACAGCCAGTGATGGACCAGGCCGGCGTCCAGGCGGGCCGGGTCGGTGGAGATCTCGTAGCCGTCGAGGGCAGGGGCGTTCATGCCGGGAGGTTCGCAGAACGGCGGGGCGGCGTCGAACCGGTGGGCGAGCGGGACGCTCTCGGCGCCGCTCCGCGCTCCGTGGACGGCCCGGCTCGGCGGCCCCCGCGTGGCTCGCCCCTCCCCCGCCCTCAGCTCACCTCCACCCCCAACTCCGCACACGCCGTACGGAGCCTGCGCACGCCCTCGGCGATCTCGCCGGTGCCGGACGCCGCCGCGAAGCTCAGCCGCAGATACGCGCCCGGCGGCTCGGCCGCGAAATACGGGCGACCGGCCGCGACCGCGACCCCCGCCCGGAGCGCCGCACCGGTCAGCGCCGCCTCGTCGGTGCCGTCCGGCAGCCGCAGCCAGAGGTGGAAGCCGCCCGGCGGGACGTACACACCACCGGGCGCGGGGTCGTGGCCCGGCGCCGGGCGGTGCCGGGTGAACGCGGGCAGCTGCCGGTGCAGGGCGGCGGTCAGGGCGTCGCGGCGGGCGGTCAACTCACCGGCGATCAGCCGCAGATGACGGGGCCAGGCGGGCGAGCCGACGAGTTCCAGGGCGGCTTCCTGGAGCGGCCGGGGCACGAAGAAGCTGTCGACGACCTGGATGGCGCGCAACCGGTCGAGCACCGGGCCGCGGGCGGCCAGGGCACCCACCCGCAGATTGGGCGAACTGGCCTTGGTGAGCGAGCGGACGTGGACGACGGTGCCGTCCTGGTCGTCCGCCATCAGGGTCGGCGGGAGCGTGGGGGCGTCGGCGTGCGCCAGCAGCCGCGCGAAGTCGTCCTCGATCACGAAGGCGCCGGCCGCGCGGACCACCCGCAGCACCTCGCGGCGCCGCTCGGCGGCGAGCACCGCGCCGCTCGGGTTCTGGAACAGCGGCTGGCAGACGAAGAGCCGGGCCCCGCTGGCGCGGAAGGCCTCGGCGAGCAGATCCGTGCGGACCCCGTCCTCGTCGATCGGTACGGGCACCGGCCGCAGCCCCGAGGCGCGGGCGACGGCCAGCACCCCCGGGTAGGTCGGGGACTCGACGAGCACCGGGGCACCCGGCGCGGCGAGCGCGCGCAGCGCCGCGGTCAGCGCGCTCTGACCGCCCCCGGTGATCAGCACGTCATTGGCGCCGAGCGGGCCGCCGGAGCCGGCGATCTCCCGGGCGAACCAGGCCCGCAGCTCCTGCACCCCGCCGACCGGCGGACGTCCCCAGGCGCCCGGCCGCCGGCCGGCCCGGGCGAGCGCGGCGGCCAGGGCGCGCTCGGGCTGCAGATCGGCGTGCAGGTAGCCGCCGTCGAACTCGATGACACCGGGGGCCGGAGTGGCGAGGGTGGCCAGCACGCCGGTGGCGTCCACGCTGCGCGGCACCTGGTCGCCGGCCGGCTCCGCGCTCAGCGCGATCTCCTGCCAGGAGGTGTCGACGGTACGCGGCGCCTCGCCCCGCGGTTCGGCCCGGAAGGCCCCGGCGCCGGGCCGGGTGACGACCAGGCCCTCCGCCGCCAACTGGGCGAGCGCCCGCGACACGGTCACCGGGCTGACCCGATGCCGTTCGACGAGGGCACGACTGGACGGCAGCTTCTCTCCTGGAGAGTAGCGGTCCAGCTCTTTACGGAGGATAGCGGCCAGCTCGGCACCACTGCTACGCTCTTGCATGAAGCACAACGATAGCGCTATCGCCACCGTCGGGATAGCGGTCAGCGCCCCTGCCGCCTGCGATCCGGACACCGCGACGACCGCCGCCAGGGAGCCGGACACCCCGAAGGCCGCAGTCAAGGGGCCGGGCCTCCCGAAGCCCACCGCCCACGTCGGCCGCGGCCTGCTGCTCGCCGTCCTCGGCGTCGCCGCCTTCTCACTCACCTTCCCTGCGACCGCCTGGGGGCTGGAGGGCATGGGCCCGTGGACGGTGGTGATGCTGCGCAGCGTGCTGGCCACCGTCCCGGCCGGCGCCGCACTCCTCGCACTGCGGGTACGCCCGCCGGAGCGGCGCCACTGGGCGGGCATCGCGGTGGTCGCGGGCGGCGTCGTGCTCGGCTTCCCGCTGCTGACCACCCTGGCCCTGGAGACGTCCACCACCTCGCACGCCGCCGTCGTGGTCGGTCTGCTGCCGCTGGCCACTGCCGCCTGCTCGGCCGTACGGACCGGCGCCCGGCCCTCCCGTACGTTCTGGATCGCCTCGCTGGTCGGCGCCGTCGTCGTCATCGGCTTCGCGGTGCAGCAGAGCGGCGGGATGCCGAACCGCAGCGATCTGCTGCTGTTCGTCGCGCTGCTGGTCTGCGCGGCCGGTTACACCGAGGGCGGCCGGCTGGCCCGCCACATGCCGGGCTGGCAGGTGATCGGCTGGGCCCTGGTGCTGGCGCTGCCCGTGACGGTGGCAGGCGCGGCGCTGGCGCTGTCCGCCGAGCCGCTGGAGCTGACGGCGCGCTCGGTCGCCGGCGTGCTGTGGCTGGCGGTCGGCTCGCAGTTCCTCGGGATGGTCGCCTGGTACCGCGGGATGGCCGTGATCGGCATCGCCCGGGCGAGCCAGCTGCAGCTCGCCCAGCCGCTGCTGACCCTGCTGTGGTCGGTGCTGCTGCTCGGCGAGCGGCTGCCGCCGGCCGCGCCCGCCACGGCGCTGGCCGTCCTGGCGTGCATCGCGGTCACCCAGCGGGCCCGGGGGTGACGGACGGGCCGCCGGGGCGGGCTGCCGGGCGGGGCCGGGGGCCTGGGCCGCGGGACGGACCCCCGGCACGGGCCCCCGGGCCGGAACAACCCGGCACTTGCCGGGTGCGCCGGGCCGCTGCGGACGTAAACTTGCGGCGATGGCAGATAGCGCCGTCCGGGTCACGACAGGCCCGTAAACCGTTGAAACCGTTGGCCGTTCAACCGTTGGCCGGCGCACTGTCGGCCGCACCGGTCACACGGCCGCCCCAGACGGGGAGGAGCCCTGATGCACGCGAACAGGGGCGACCGGCTGGTGGTGCACGGCAGGACCGTCGGGCATCACGACCGGGTCGTCGAGATCATCGAGGTAATCGGCACGAACGGCGATCCGCCCTACCGTGTCCGCGGCGAGGACGGGCATGAGGCGATCATGTCCCCCGGCCCCGACTCCGTCGTCCGGCACGTCAAGGCCACCGACACCGAATCCGGCCGCTGACCCGGTCCCGTACGCGGACCACCGAAACGTCGGCCGCGCGGCCACGGTCCGTGCGGCCGATCCGTGCGGCCACCCGGGAGGCCCCTAAGCTCGTGCCGCGCCGGCGTAGTGGTCCCGTACGACCCGCGCCATGGCGCCGGACGGGTCCTTGGCGACCACCTTCGCCGAGAAGTACACATGGCCACCGACCTGCGGATAGCCGCGGGCGAAGGTGAGATGGCGGGAGATCTCGGCCGGGTCCTTCCAGGCGACGGGCTCCGTCCCGCCCGCTTTGTAGAGCGCCTCGCCGATGTAGAGGTCGACCCCCGTGCCGTCGACGGTCCGCGCCCACCAGGGCACGAGTTCGGCGTAGTCGGCCGCCTTGGTGCCCAGCGGCCAGTAGACCTGCGGCACGATGTAGTCCAGCCAGCCCTCGCGCACCCAGCGGCGGGTGTCGGCGTACAGATCATCGTAGGTCTGCACCCCCGCCTGGGTACGGGAGCCCTGCTGGTCGGTGGCGTGGTTGCGCCAGACCGCGAACGGGCTGACCCCGAACCGCACCCGGCGCCCTCGGCGCTCGCCCTCGTCGCGGAGCTTGCCCGCCATCTCGTACACCAGCCGGTTGATGTTGTCCCGCCGCCAGGCGTCCCGGCTCTCGGAGTCGCTGCCGTACTCCTGGAACGCCGCGTCGTCGTCCAGGTGCCGGCCGGCGACCGGATACGGATAGAAGTAGTCGTCGAAGTGCACCCCGTCGACGGGGTAGCGCCGCACCGCGTCGAGCATCGCGTCCTGGACGAAGGCGCGGACCTCCGGCAGCCCGGGGTTGTAGTAGAGCTTGCCGCCGTACGACAGGACCCACTTCGGGTGCCGGCGGGCGGGGTGGTTCGCGACGAGCCGGCCGGGGTCGGCGTGGTTGGCGATCCGGTAGGGGTTGCACCAGGCGTGCAGTTCCAGATCGCGCCGGTGCGCCTCGCGGACCGCGAAGTCGAGCGGGTCCCAGCCCGGATCGCGGCCCTGCTGCCCGGTCAGATACTGCGCCCACGGCTCGTACGGGGAGGGCCACAGGGCGTCCGCGGTGGACCGCACCTGGAAGAACACCGTGTTGAGCTTGCGCGCGACGGCGGTGTCGAGGAGGCCGCGCAGTTCCCGCTGCTGCTCGGCCGGCGTGAGCCGTGCGCTGGAGGGCCAGTCGAGGTTGGCGACGGTCGCCAGCCACATGCCGCGCATCTCGCGCCGCGCCGCGCCGGCCGCGGGCGCCGCCGCCCCCGCGGTGAGCAGGGAGGAGGCCGCACCCAGTGCGGTCACCGCGAACCCTCGTCGTGTCATCCGTCTCATCAAAAGTCCCCAAGTGTCTGGTTCGTCCCGTCTTGAGGGCTCAGAATGCCCGCCCCGACGCCGGTAGCACAGCACCTCGCGGAGTAACGTCGGGGCCGAAAGCGGGCGTCGCACCTTACGGCGCACCGCCGGTTTCTGAAGATCAGCGAAAGGCACGAGGTGACGGACACATTTGCCGACATTGCACGCGTCGGAGTGGTCGGCTGCGGCCAGATGGGCGCAGGCATCGCCGAGGTGTGCGCCCGCGCCGGGCTGGACGTCATGGTCGCCGAGACCACCGGCGAAGCACTGGAGCTGGGGCGTACCCGCCTGACCAACTCTCTCGGCAAGGCCGCCGAGCGCGGCAAGATCACCACCGCGGAGCGCGACGAGACGCTCGGCCGGCTCAGCTTCACCACCGACCTCGGCGAATTCGCCGACCGTGACCTCGTCATCGAGGCCGTGGTGGAGAACGAGCAGGTCAAGACCGAGATCTTCCAGGTCCTCGACCAGGTGATCACCCGCCCGGACGCCATCCTCGCCTCCAACACCTCCTCGATCCCCCTGGTGAAGCTGGCGGTCGCCACCTCCCGCCCCGACCAGGTCATCGGGATCCACTTCTTCAACCCGGCGCCGGTACAGAAGCTGGTCGAGCTGATCCCCGCGCTGACCACCGGCGAGGAGACCATCAAGCGCGCCGAGGCACTGGTCCAGGACGTCCTGGGCAAGCACGCGATCCGCGCCCAGGACCGCTCGGGCTTCGTCGTCAATGCCCTGCTCATCCCGTATCTGCTCTCCGCGATCCGGATGTTCGAGTCGGGCATCGCCAGCCGCGAGGACATCGACAACGGCATGGAGATGGGCTGCGCCCACCCGATGGGCCCGCTCAAGCTGACCGACCTCATCGGCCTGGACACCGTGGCCTCGGTCGCCGCCTCCATGTACGAGGAGTACAAGGAGCCCCTGTACGCCGCTCCCCCGCTGCTCGCGCGGATGGTCGACGCGGGCCGGCTGGGCCGGAAGTCCGGTTCGGGGTTCTACGCGTACTGAGCCCGAGAGGCGTCCGCCCGCCGCTCGGGGGAAAACCGGCGGGCGGACCCCGGGCCGGCGGGCGCCCGTCCGCCGGCTTCGGCCCCCGTGGCACCCTCGAGTGAACTCCCCCGTGGGCGCGGGCGGGAGCGTGTGAACCGCCCCGGTCGGGGTGCGCGATTCACACCCCGTACGAACGCGCCGCGCCGCCCGTCACCCCGTGTCATTTCGCACGGGGTGTGAAACATGGACCAGCATCTCCCCGCCACACACGCTCCCGCCCGTCGCCGCAGCGCAGTTGACTGGTAGCCGTATGGACTACGAACTCGCGACACGAAGGAATGAGGAGCGGACCGTGACCGCCCACCCCCGAACCGACCCGGTGATCGCCGACTTAGCCGAGTTGAGACGTCTGCACGACGTCGGCATCACCCGGGTCGACGGTCAACTCGCGCTGCTGGCCCAGCGCTCCGAGCAGCAGACGCGTGACGCGGACGAACTGCAGGTCCGCGTCACGCAGTTGGAGAGCGCCCGCTGGCCACTGCCGTCGCTCGCCGCGCTCACGGGGCTCGCGGCGCTGGCGGTGGCGGTGTGGCAGGCCACGGGCCGGTGACCGCCGGCCGCGGGTCACCGGCCGGTACCGGTCAGCCCAGCCGGATGTGATGCAGCATCAGCAACGCGGCGGCCATGTTGGCGGCCGGCACCTCCCCTCGCGCCACCATGTCGGGCACCAGCTTCAACGACACCCACTCCCGCCGCTCGGACTCGAACCCGTCCTGGGGCGGACCGGTGTACTCGGCCCGGTCGGACCAGTAGATGTGGTGCCGCGCGTCGGTGAGGCCGTTGGACGGCTCCACCGTGAGGAGATGGTGGAGGGGCCCCGGGCGCCACCCGGTTTCCTCCTCCATCTCCCGGGCCGCCGCCGCCGCGATGTCCTCGCCGTCCTCGACGACCCCGGCGGCCAGCTCCCAGCCCCAGGAGTCGGTGATGAAACGGTGCCGCCACAGCAGCAACACCTCGTTGGCCTCGTTGACCACGGTGGCCACGGCGACGGGCCGCATCCGGATCAGATAGTGATCCAGATGACGGCCGTCCGGCAGCTCCACATCGGCCAGTTGGACCCGGAACCAGGGGTTCGCATAGACGGGCTTTTCGCTGAGCATGTTCCAACGCACGTAACTGCCACCTTCCGCTGTTTGGCCGGCAAGGTGACACGAGCCCGGTCACAGCGGAACGCGCAGCACCTCGTCGATGAGATCGGCAGCCTCGTCCGTCGCGGAGCTCCCGGTCCTGGCCAGATGCTCGCGCACCGCCCGCAGCCGGTCCCGCAGCCGTTGCGACTCCATGCCCCGAGCCTGCTCCGTCATCTGCGCGGCATCGGCCACGGCCCGGTCCGCATCGCCTTGGCGCAGCTCGATATGGGTGAGCATGGCCAGCCGGTGGACCCGGCCGCGGTCGTGTGCGGGGGTGTCGACGGCGGCGTCCGCCTGCTCCCGGGCGGCCCGCAGGTCCCCGAGGCTCAGCAGCGCCTCCGCCACCTGTACGTTCACCAGGCCGGGCTGGACATAGCCCGTCTCGGCCGGCTCCTGCCCGGGCCGGATGCGCTCCGCGGCCGCCTCCGCACGCCGGATGCACGACAGCGCGCTGACGCCGTCGCCGAGCCGGGCGTAGGACTTGGCCTGCATCGCGTAGAGGTCCGCGGCGAGCGCCGGGGTGATCTGCGGGCCCGCGGCCCGCAGCGCCGCCTCCGCGAAGGCGACCGCCTGGCGGTATTCCCGTACGAAGAGGGACTGGTTGACCAGCAGCGCGATGACATACGCGCCGAGGCCGCGGTCCCCGCTGGCCTTGGCCAGCCGCAGCGCCTGATGGAAGTAGCGCTGGGCCAGCCCGAGCGAGTCCGAGTCGTACGCGCAGATGCCGGCGACCGCGACCAGTCCGCCGGTCGCCCGGTGGAGCTGACGCCCCGTCGCATCGCTGTAGCTGCCCCGCAGCAGCGGCGCCGCCTCGGCGTTGAGGAATCCCACGATGCGTGCTCTGGTAGCGATACCACCCGCCTTCCGGTACATCGTCTCGTAGTGCGTCCGCGCGGCGCGCAGCATCTCGATGTCGGCCGTGCCGACGCGCGTCAGCCCGTCGCGGGACACATCGGAGTCCTCGGGAGGGTTCTCCCACTCCCACACGGGGATGACCGCCGAGGTACCGGTCAGCGCGGGCGCGTCGAGGATGTGCGGCCGCTGCTGCTCGTCGGACCGCCACAGCGCGGTGGCCCGCTCGACGAATCCGGAGAGCGGGGTGGCCGAGCTGCGCCGGGCACCCGGTCCGCTCAGCCCGATGTCGTCCAGCCCGACCGGGCGGTGCAGCCGTTCGCCGAGGATCTCGCAGATGAGGTCCGGCACCTGCCCGCGCGGCCGCTGGCCCTTCAACCATCGGGCCACCGCGGTGTGTTCGTAGCGCAGCGCCAGGCCGCGACACCGGCCGAGCTGGTTGATGCGCGCGGCGAGCCCGGCGTGCGAGATGCCGGACTCGTCGAGAATCGCGTCGAGCAGGGTGTTGGGCTCCATACCGGCCTCCTGGTGAGCCGGGCCCGCCCACGGACCATCAGCTCATGGCCTTGTCGACTTCACCACTCCGTCAGTTGAGCGTAGTGAAGCGCCCCTCACACGGGGTGTGAAGGGTGACGGCGGCTCAACTCGGCGCGCAGCCCCGCAGTATGTACGCGAACACCGCGTCGAAGCCGGAGGTGGCCTCCTCCGCGGAGAGCACGCCGCTCACCGCGAAGCTGGCAAAGCCGTGCAGGGTGGTGAACACCGGCATCGCGATGCTGTCGACGGGCCCCTCCCGTACCTCACCGCTGCGCTGGCCCTCCGCGACCAGCTCCCCCGCCATCGCGCCCAGCCGCTGGCCGGCCGCGATCAGCGCCTCGGACGCCGCCGGACCGTGCTTGATCGTGTACATGAGGTCGAGCAGCTCGGCGTTGGCGCGGGCGAAGTCCACGTAGGCGCGGACGAACCCGCGGAGCCGGTCGGTGAATGCCTCGCCCGCCGCGTCCCGGGACGCGCTCAGGGCCTCGTCCAGCCGCTCGAAACCGGCCAGCGCCAGCGCGTCGAGCAGCGCCTGCTTGTCCTTGAAGTGCCGGCTCGGCGCGGCATGGCTGACGCCGAGGTCACGGGCCAGTTCCCGCAGGGACAGTGCGCCCGGTCCCTTCTCGCGGAGCGTCTGCTCGGCGCGGGTGAGCAGCGCGGCGCGCAGGTCTCCGTGGTGGTAACGACGAGTGTGCATGCCGGCCATCCTATCCCCCATGTATTCACTGGCTACATTGTTGGCATTGACACCATTGTTGGCGTTGCCTACATTGGCGCCATGGCTCACACCCCGAAATGGAACTCCACCGACCTTCCCGACCAGACCGGCCGCACCGCCGTGGTGACCGGCGCCAACAGCGGACTCGGCCTCGCCACCGTCGACGCCCTCGCCCGGGCGGGTGCCCATGTGGTGCTCGCCGTACGGGACCCCGGGCGCGGCGAGGCCGCGGCGGACACCGTGCGGGGCGCCCGGGGCAGCGTCGAGGTCCGCCGCCTCGACCTGGCCGACCTCGCCTCCGTACGCGCCTTCGCCGACGGCTGGCAGGACCCGCTCGATCTGCTGATCAACAACGCCGGGGTCATGAACATCCCCGAGTCCCGGACCAAGGACGGCTTCGAGACGCAGTTCGGCACCAATCACCTCGGCCACTTCGCGCTGACCAACCTGCTGCTGCCGTACGTCACCGACCGCGTGGTGACCGTGGCGTCCGGGGCGCACCGACTGCCCGGCAACCGCATCCACTTCGACAACCTGAACCTCACCGGCGCGTACCGCCCCGTCACCGCCTACAGCCAGTCCAAGCTGGCCAACCTGCTGTTCACCCTGGAACTGCAACGCCGCCTCACCGCCGCGGGATCTCCGGTGCGCGCCCTGGCCGCCCACCCGGGCTGGGCCGCCACCAACCTGCAGGGCGCCGACGCCAGCCCGCTGCGGCGCGCGGTGATGCAACTGGGCAACCGCGTGGTCGCCCAGGACAACAGGGCCGGTGCGCTCCCCACCCTCTACGCCGCCACGCAGGACCTGCCCGGTGCGTCCTACCTCGGCCCCGACGGGCTCGGCGAGATGCGCGGCGCACCGGCGATGGTCGGCAGGACGGCCGCGGCCAGCGACCCGGAGAGCGCCGGCCGACTGTGGCAGGCGTCCGAGCGGCTGACCGGTGTCACCTTCCCGCCGCTGGGCGGCCGGCAGGCCTAGTACTGCAATCACAGTTGTGTGTGGTTGGGTGGGTGTATGACTGAGCTCGGGGTGGGGTTGGTTGAGGAGTGGGACGA
>NZ_SDIG01000079.1:0-28547 GCF_004122755.1 Streptomyces sp. TM32 | reverse complement strand
ACCGGCGCCCGGGGCCGGGAGCCGTACGGTCCTGGCGCCCTCGCCCTCGCGAACCCGCACCACATCCCACCGGCGCGCGGCCGGCCCGAGGAATCCTCGGCCGGCCGCGCGCCGTCGTGTGCGGTCCCGGCGCGGCAGCCTCAGCCGGGCGTCAGCAGGCCGCGTCAACCCGCCGTTCGGGGCCTTTGCCCGCCCCATCCTCCGTACGCCCCACGGCAGTTGGCCCCGTCCGGAGCGGTGAATCCCTCATCCGGATGAGCCGTCGCGGGAACCCTCGCCCCGCCTGTGGTCCTCCTGGGCGGCACGCCCGCACGGGCCCGCGGCACGCCCTGGGGAGAACGGTTTCTGCCCTCCGCTGCGCCGCCCGTCCCGCGTCAACACCGTGCACCCGCACCCCCGCTCCGGACCGTTCCGCTCGTCCACATACCTGATCCGGGTGGGACGACCGCCACGGCCTTGGCAACCGCGCCGCACGCTCGCGAAGCTCGAAGCCGAAGAACCCGCCGCGGGCAGCCGGCCCGCCGCGGGACGCCATCGCCGTACTCCACGGGGGAGATTCCCATGCGACTGCGTCCGCGTACGCCCCACATCACCGCCCTCGCGACCGGCCTCACCGCACTGGCCGCCGCACTCGCCGCACCACCCGCCACCGGAACGCCAGCCGCGCAGGCGGCCACCGGCACCGGCACCCCAGCAGCGCAGGCGGCCAGCGGCACCCGGGCCGCCGCCTCGGGGGACTGCGCCGCGGGCCAGCTCTGCCTGTGGCCGGCGGCCGGCTTCGGCGGCACGCGGCGGACCTACGAGCTGTCCGACACCGACATCGAGAGCTGCATCCCGCTGCCCAAGGGCGGCACCGCCGCGGCGCTCGCCAACCGCACCGGCCGGCCGGTCACCACCTACCAGAGCGCGGAGTGCGCCGAGACCGCCGAGTTCGACACCTATCCGGGCGGCGGCACCTGGGTGCCCCGGTCCCCCTACCAGGTAAGGGCGTTCAAGGTATGGGAACGCTGACCCGGGCGGACTCCCCGCGCACCCGAGCCTCTCGCCCCACTCGCCCTTCTCACCCCTCCCGCTTCTCCCACCGCACAGCACCGCGCCCCCCGACCGGCGAAGGACGCGGGTCGAGGGGCGCGGTGCGGAAGCTGCGGCGGTCGGCCGCGGAGAGGTCAGGCGTCGCCGCCGGCCTCACCCGCGTCGGCGGCCGAGACGTCCAGGAGCTGGTAGCGGTCGATCGCCTGCTTCAGCAGCGACCGGTCGACCTTGCCCTCCTTGGCGAGCTCGGTGAGCACGCCGAGGACGATGGACTGCGCGTCGATGTGGAAGAAGCGACGGGCCGCGCCACGGGTGTCCGCGAAGCCGAAGCCGTCGGCGCCCAGCGACTGGTACGTGCCGGGAACCCAGCGCGCGATCTGGTCGGGCACCGCCCGCATCCAGTCCGAGACCGCGAGCGTGGGGCCCTCGGCGCCCTGGAGCTTCTGCGTCACGTACGGGACGCGCTGCTCCTCCTCCGGGTGCAGAAGGTTGTGCTCCTCGATCTCCACCGCGTCGCGGCGCAGCTCGTTCCAGGACGTCGCCGACCAGACATCGGCCTTGACGTTCCACTCGTCCGCGAGGATCTGCTGGGCCTCGACCGCCCACGGCACCGCGACACCCGAGGCGAGGATCTGGGCGGCGTGCTCGCCCTGCTCGCCGGGCTTGATGCGGTGCAGGCCCTTGAGGATGCCCTCGACATCGACGTCGGCCGGCTCCGCCGGGTGCTGGATCGGCTCGTTGTAGACGGTCAGGTAGTAGAAGATGTCCTCGGAGTTCTCGCCGTACATCCTCCGCAGACCGTCCTTGACGATGTGCGCGATCTCGTAGCCGTAGGCCGGGTCGTAGGCGACACAGGCCGGGTTCGTCGAGGCCAGCAACTGGGAGTGGCCGTCGGCGTGCTGCAGGCCCTCACCGGTCAGCGTCGTACGGCCGGCGGTGGCGCCGAGCACGAAGCCGCGCGCGAGCTGGTCGGCCATCTGCCAGAACTGGTCACCGGTGCGCTGGAACCCGAACATCGAGTAGAAGACGTAGACCGGGATCAGCGGCTCGCCGTGCGTGGCGTAGGCGGAGCCCGCCGCGATCAGCGAGGCCGTGCAGCCCGCCTCGGTGATGCCGTCGTGCAGCATCTGGCCGGTCGGCGACTCCTTGTAGGCAAGGAGGAGTTCGCGGTCGACAGACTCGTACTGCTGGCCCAGCGGGTTGTAGATCTTGGCCGACGGGAAGAACGCGTCCATACCGAAGGTGCGGTACTCGTCGGGCGCGATCGGCACGAAGCGCTTGCCGATCTCCTTGTCCCGCATCAGGTCCTTCAGCACCCGCACGAACGCCATCGTCGTGGCGATCTTCTGCTGGCCCGAGCCCTTCTTGGCGCCCGCGTAGGCCTTGTCGTCCGGCAGCGCCAGCGGCTTGGCGCGCACGAGCCGGGTGGGCACATACCCGCCCAGGCCCTTGCGGCGGTCGTGCATGTACTGGATCTCTTCGGAGTTCCGGCCCGGGTGGTAGTACGGCGGCAGGCCGTCCTCCAGGGCCTTGTCCGGGATCGGCAGGTGCAGCCGGTCACGGAAGCCCTTGAGGTCCGCGACCGTCAGCTTCTTCATCTGGTGGGTCGCGTTGCGGCCCTCGAAGTTCGGGCCGAGCGTCCAGCCCTTGACGGTCTGCGCGAGGATCACCGTCGGCTGGCCCTTGTGGGCCTTGGCCGCCGCATACGCCGCGTAGATCTTCTTGTGGTCGTGACCGCCGCGGCCCAGGTGCAGGATCTGGTCGTCGGTCATGTTCTCGACCATGGCGCGCAGCCGCTGGTCGTCGCCGAAGAAGTGCTGACGGATGTAGGCACCGGTCTCGGTGGCGTACGTCTGGAACTGACCGTCGGGCGTGCTGTTGAGCTTGTTGACCAGGATGCCGTCGCGGTCCTGCGCGAGCAGCGGGTCCCAGCTGCGGTCCCACACCAGCTTGATCACGTTCCAGCCGGCGCCGCGGAACTGCGACTCCAGCTCCTGCATGATCTTGCCGTTGCCGCGGACCGGGCCGTCGAGGCGCTGCAGGTTGCAGTTGACGACGAAGGTCAGGTTGTCCAGGCCCTCGCGGGCGGCGATGGACAGCTGGCCGAGCGACTCGGGCTCGTCCATCTCGCCGTCGCCGAGGTAGGCCCATACGTGCGACTTGGAGGTGTCGGCGATACCGCGCGCCTCCATGTAGCGGTTCATCCGCGCCTGGTAGATCGCGCCGAGCGGGCCGAGGCCCATCGAGACGGTCGGGAACTCCCAGAAGTCCGGCATCAGCCGCGGGTGCGGGTAGCTGGACAGACCGTTGGGGGCCTTGGACTTCTCCTGCCGGAAGGCGTCGAGCTGGGCCTCGGACAGTCGGTCCAGGAGGAACGCGCGGGCGTAGACACCGGGCGAGGCATGGCCCTGGAAGAAGATCTGGTCGCCGCCGTCGCCCTCGTCCTTGCCCCGGAAGAAGTGGTTGAAGCCCACGTCGTAGAGGGAGGCGGAGGAGGCGAAGGTGGCGATGTGGCCGCCGACGCCGATACCCGGCCGCTGGGCGCGCGAGACCATGACGGCGGCGTTCCACCGGGTCGCGTTCAGGACCTTGCGCTCGATCTCCTCGTTGCCGGGGAAGAACGGCTCGTCCTTGGTCGCGATGGTGTTCACGTAGTCCGTGCTGCGCATCTCGGGCACGGCCACACGCTTCTCGCGGGCGCGCTCGATCAGGCGGAGCATGAGGTAGCGGGCACGTTCCCGGCCGCGCTCGTCGACGGCTGCGTCGAGCGAGTCGAGCCATTCCTGGGTCTCTTCGGGATCGAAGTCCGGGACCTGGCTGGGAAGGCCGCCAATGATGATCGGGTTTCGATCGGATCCGGAAGCCACGCTGTTCCTTCGTGTTCGGTTCGTGTCGTGCTCTGCAGGTTATGGACCCTGTGCACGGACGAATGCTGTCTCTGCCTTGGTGTCGCGCCGTCTTCCATCGTGTACCGAGCCACAGGGATACGTCACCTCTACTGATGGGTAACCCATCCGTAGAGAGATGGCGCTGAAAAGCCGATTTCTCGGGTCGGCCAAATCGCAACCATACGCTCATGACGAAAGTGCTTCGCGTACGGACGTCCGGGCACCGAAATGAGATCCGGAACCGGCCGGTGCCCCCCGAAGGGACCAGTCTCGCGCGAGTACCCGACAAACCCGGCAGAATGCTGTGGTGTGAATCACTTCGGCTTGTCCCGCCAGGGTCGTGGTTGCGGCGAGACGCCGCCAAACGTCACCGTTTCGGCGGTCTGGATCGCCGGGTACTTGCGCGATCCGCCCGGCCCGTGTGGACTACGCCCAATGCTCCGCGCACGCGCGGGGTCCCCGAGCATTCCCGAAACATGACAGGAGGCAATCCGTGAGCGCGACCGCGGACCACGCGGAGGAGCGGACCAACCCTGCCGCCAGGCTGGGGTTCGAGCCCGGACAGGTGGTCCAGGAGATCGGCTACGACGACGACGTCGATCAGGATCTCCGCGAAGGCATTGAGACCGTGATCGGCCAGGATCTCGTCGACGAGGACTACGACGACGTCTGCGACGTCGTACTGCTGTGGTTCCGCGACGAGGACGGCGACCTCACGGACGCGCTGGTGGACGCCATCGGGCTGATCGACGAGGGCGGGCAGATCTGGCTGCTGACCCCGAAGACCGGCCGCGACGGGTACGTCGAGCCGAGCGACATCAATGAGGCCGCGCAGACCGCGGGTCTGTCCCAGACCAAGAGCATCAACGCGGGCAAGGACTGGGCCGGCAGCCGACTGGTCACACCCAAGTCCGGCAAGCGCTGAGCCGCACCGCCCCGACGTTCGTCCCGAGCCCCCTCCGCGTCTGTTCCGGAGGGGGCTCGGCCCTGTTCAGGACGCGTTCCCCCCTCGTGCACCCCGGCGCGTAGGGTTGGTCGCGTTCTGTTGGCAGTGAGCGGAAGGGAAGCACCCATGGCGATCGAGGTCGGCACGAAGGCTCCGGATGTCGAGCTGAAGAACCAGCACGGTGAGCTGGTCAGGCTCTCCGACTTCCGCGGGGAGAAGGCCGTCGTCCTCCTCTTCTACCCCTTCGCCTTCACCGGTGTGTGCACCGGTGAGCTGTGCGCGCTCCGCGACGAGCTGCCGAAGTTCGTCAACGACGACGTCCAGCTGCTGGCCGTCTCCAACGACTCCCCGTTCTCGCTGCGCGTCTTCGCGGAGCAGGAGGGGCTGGAGTACCCGCTGCTGTCGGACTTCTGGCCGCACGGCGAGGTCTCGCGGGCGTACGGCGTCTTCGACGAGGAGAAGGGCTGCGCGGTGCGCGGCACGTTCATCATCGACAAGGACGGCGTGGTGCGCTGGACGGTCGTCAACGGCCTGCCCGACGCCCGTGACCTCAACGACTACCTCACGGCGCTCGGCAGCCTCTGAGCCGCGTTCTCCCACGGCGCCGGTGCGCCCACCGGGCCGACATCCGCACGGATCCAGGTGCGATATCTGCAATCGGTGGGAACCGGTCACTAGGATCAATTCGTTGATCCGATGCCATGCACGATGGGGGCGCAAATCTTTACGTACCCCTCGAATCTTTGGGAGGACTCGTGGGAGTCAGCCTCAGCAAGGGCGGCAACGTCTCGCTGACGAAGGAAGCCCCCAATCTGACCGCCGTCGTCGTCGGTCTGGGCTGGGACGCACGTACCACCACCGGTACGGACTTCGACCTGGACGCCAGCGCCCTGCTGACGAACGACCAGGGCAAGGTGGCCAACGACCAGAACTTCGTGTTCTTCAACAACCTGAAGAGCCCGGACGGTTCGGTCGAGCACACCGGCGACAACATCACCGGTGAGGGTGAGGGCGACGACGAGCAGATCAAGGTGAATCTGGCCGCCGTGCCGGCCGATGTCGACAAGATCGTCTTCCCGGTGTCGATCTACGACGCCGAGACCCGTCAGCAGAGCTTCGGCCAGGTCCGCAACGCCTTCATCCGGGTGGTCAACCAGGCCGACAACAACGAGCTGGCGCGCTACGACCTGAGCGAGGACGCCTCGACCGAGACCGCCATGGTCTTCGGCGAGCTGTACCGCAATGGCGCGGAGTGGAAGTTCCGGGCCATCGGGCAGGGGTACGCCTCGGGTCTGCGCGGCATCGCGCAGGATTTCGGCGTCAACGTCTGATCGGCAGCGGTCGCGATCTGATCGTCGACGCCCGGCCGGGCAGCGCTCGCGCAGTGGCCGCCCGGTCCAGGAATGACCGCGTCCGGCGCCGTACGTCCCTGACCGGGGAGTGCGGCGCCGGACGCGCTTGAAGGGACGGGGCCGTGCCCGGCGCGGCCCGCACCGACATCGGGGAGGAAGCGCACGATGAGCGTCACGCTTGCCAAGGGGGGCAATGTCTCTCTGTCCAAGGCCGCTCCGGATCTCACACAGATCATGGTCGGCCTCGGCTGGGACGCCCGGTCCACGACCGGAGCGCCCTTCGATCTCGACGCCAGCGCACTGCTGTGCCAGTCGGGACGGGTGCTGGGGGACGAGTACTTCGTCTTCTACAACAACCTCAAGAGCCCGGACGGCTCCGTCGAGCACACCGGGGACAACCTCACCGGCGAGGGGGAGGGCGACGACGAGTCGATTCTGGTCGATCTCTCGCAGGTGCCCGAGTCGGTCGACAAGATCGTCTTTCCGGTCTCGATTCATGAGGCCGAGGTGCGCGGCCAGAGCTTCGGCCAGGTCAGCAACGCTTTCATTCGCGTCGTCAATCAGATCGACGGCAGCGAACTCGCCCGCTACGACCTCAGTGAGGACGCCTCCGGGGAAACGGCGATGATCTTCGGCGAGGTGTATCGCTACAACGGCGAATGGAAGTTCCGGGCAGTAGGTCAGGGGTACGCGTCGGGTCTGCGGGGCATCGCTCTAGACTTCGGGGTCAACGTTTCGTAAAGCGCCGCGCGCTGCGCGCGGGGGACCCACACAGCGAGGGATTGGGTAGCAGTGCTCCTGAAAACCTTTGGCTGGTCGTTCGCCATCACGGCGCTCGGCCTCGCCTTGGCCGGCGTGCTCTGGGGGTGGCAGGGGCTGGCGATTGTCGGGATCCTGTCCGTTCTGGAGATCTCGCTCTCGTTCGACAATGCCGTCATCAACGCGGGCATCCTGCGCAAGATGAACGCATTCTGGCAGAAGATCTTCCTCACCGTCGGCATCCTCATCGCGGTGTTCGGCATGCGGCTGGTGTTCCCGGTCGTCATTGTCGCGATCACCGCGAAGCTGGGGCCGATCGAGGCGGTCGGTCTCGCCATCAATGACAAGGTGCGCTACCAGGAACTGGTCACCAGCGCCCACCCGGCGATCGCGGCCTTCGGCGGGATCTTCCTGTTGATGATCTTCCTCGACTTCATCTTCGAGGAGCGCGATTACAAATGGCTGTCCTGGATCGAAAAGCCCATGGCCAAGATGGGCAAGCTCGACATGCTGTCCGTCATCATCGCGCTGGTCGTCCTGCTGGTGACCGCGATGACGGTGGCCACCGCCGCGGCACACGGCGCCGGTGACAAGAGCGCCACGGTGCTGCTCGCAGGCGTCGCGGGTCTCCTGACGTATCTCGTCGTCGGCGGAATCTCCGGCTACTTCGAGGACAAGCTGGAGGAGGAAGACGAAGAGGGCGACGAGCCCGGGGCGGCTCCGGCGAAGAAGGGCACCGGCGCGGCCGTGGGCCTGGCCGGCAAGGCCGCGTTCTTCATGTTCCTCTACCTGGAGGTCATCGACGCGTCCTTCTCCTTCGACGGCGTCATCGGCGCCTTCGCCATCACCAACGACATCTTCATGATGGCGCTGGGTCTGGGCATCGGCGCGATGTACATCCGCTCGCTGACGGTCTTCCTGGTCCGCAAGGGCACCTTGGACGACTACGTCTACCTGGAGCACGGCGCGCACTACGCCATCGGCGCGCTGGCCGTCATCCTGCTCCTCACGATCAAGTACGAGATCAACGATGTCTTCACCGGCATGGTGGGCATCGTGCTGATCGGCCTCTCCTTCGCCTCGTCCGTGGTCCGGAACCGGCGCGAGGGCAAGCCGGGGGAGAGCGCGGGAAAGACGTCGGAAGTGACGTCCGGCGTGTGACACGGCGCTGATTGAGGAACGCTCTCTGCGGGGCGGCCCTGGGGTGCGGACCTCGGGCCGCCCCGTGCGTATTGGGGCCGAGAATGGGGTGGGCAACGTGTCGTTCCTGGGGAATCTGTGGCGCGGTGGCGCCTCGAAATTCGACTTCGACAGCGGTGGCGCGTCGTACGTGGTCGAGCTGACGAAGCGCAATCCGGTCGTCTCCCTGACCAAGCAGGGGGCGGCCAGCGGGCATCTGCGGGTCAATCTGCACTGGCAGATGCGGACATCGGATTTTCATGAACGCAGCGGGCACACCACGGGTGGCCTGCTGCGGCATCCGGGCAAGCTGTTCAAGCCCGAGATCGTCCAGGCGCAGGGGCCGGCCGTGGTCAATGTCGACCTGGACCTGGCCGGTCTGTACGAGCTCACGGACGGCACCAAGGGCGTGGTGCAGCCGCTGGGCAACTTCCTCGGCGACCTCAACGCCCCGCCCTTCGTGAAGCTCAGCGGCGACGACCGTTTCGGTTCGGGGTCCGGTGAAACGCTCTACATCAACCTGGATCACCGCGATGAGATCAAGCGGTTGCTGATCTTCGTCTACATCTACGACGGCACGCCCGCCTTCGACCGTACGCATGCGGTCGTGACGCTCTATCCGAGCAGCGGGCCGCGGGTGGAGGTCAAGCTGGACGAGCGGGCGCCACAGGCCCGCTCCTGCGCCGTCTTCATGCTGGAGAACGTCAAGGGCGAGCTGGTGGTGCGCCGCGAGGTGAAGTACGTCTACGGCTTCCAGGCGGAGCTCGACCGGCTGTACGGCTGGGGTCTGCAGTGGGGGCGGGGCTACAAGTCGAAGGTGTGAGCCGCCGGGGTGGCGCGCGGTCCGGCGGGCTCACCCCCGGAGCGGCGGGTTCACTCCCGGGGCGGCGGTTCCGCCCCGGGTCGCCGGACCGTCCTTAACGCCGCTGGAACTGCGGGCCCTGGGGCGGCAGCACGAAGGACGGGTCCGGCACGAAGGTCTGCTGCGGCGGCACCGGGTAGCCGTACGTTCCGGCCGGCGGGGCGGGGGGAAAGCCGTAGCCGGTCGGCGGCTGGGGCTGGTACTGGGGCGGTGGCCCCGGGTAGCCGTAGGCGGGCTGGGCCGGGGGCTGCGTCGGCGGGGGCGGCACGTTCTGCGGGTAGCCGTAGCCGCCGCCCGTGGGCGCGGGAGCGGCCGGCGGGGCGCCGGCCGGCGGCAGTGGTGCGGACGAGAACGGCTCCGGCATCCCGTCCGGCACATGCTGGGTGACCGCGTCGGGGTCCGACGCCGCGGCGGTCTGCGGCTCCGCCGCGGACGGCGGCCCGGAGGCCTCCTCGGGCCACGTGCTGGGTGGCGGGGTCGCAGGGGAGCCGTCGGCACCCGCCGACGGGCCGGGAGCCGACGGGCCGGCGGCCGACGGGGCGGGCTCGCTGCGGGGGGACGGGACGTCGGCAGTCGCGGACTCCGTGCCGGGCTTCGCCGGCTCCGGTGCCGTCGCCTCCGGGGCGTCGGTGGGTGCCGCGGCCCCTTCGTTCTCCTCCACCGAGATGCCGAACTCGGTCGCCAGGCCGACCAGGCCACTGGCGTACCCCTGCCCCAGGGCGCGGAACTTCCAGGCCTCGCCGCGGCGGTACAACTCCCCGCAGATCATGGCCGTCTCGTCGCCCGTCTCGGGCACCACGTCGAAGACCGCGAGCGGCTCCCCGTCGCTCGCCGCCGCGTCGTACAGCAGGACCCGCAGATCCGTCACGCCCGCGAACGGCCCGCCGTCCGAGGACGCGGCCAGGACGACCCGGTCCACCGAGGGGTCCAGCGCCGCCAGATCCGCCTCGATGGTGTCGGTCAGCGCCTCGTCGACCTGTGTCTTGGGCAGATGCCGCACCAGGCCGCTGGGGTGGCGGGGCTGGTTGTAGAACACGAAGTCCTCGTCGGAGCGCACGCGTCCCCCGGGTCCCACCAGCAGGGCCGAGGCATCGACATCGGGCGCGCCGGCGCCGGGCGTCCAGCGCAGGACGGCCCGGACAGCCGTGGCATCGAGGGGTACGTTCGACCCTTTCAGCATCGCGTGCGTCATGCCGCAATCCTGCCTTCCCTCAGGTCGCAGGGACAACGCGGGGGCCCCGTGAGCCGCGGACCGGCCCGGCCGGCGGGCACCTGGGCGCCTCGCGTGGGTTACGTGATTTTCACGCACGCGGGAACCATCCACACCCCCACACACGTACGATTACCGGCTGGATCCAGACAGCGAGCCGCCGCGGGGGGCCCGGGTCCCGCAGGTATACGGGGAGTTCTATGCAGCATTTTGGGCACCTAGCGCCCGACGTTCGGAAGGCACTGTTCCACCAGGAGCCGGTGGAGTTCACCGCCGATTCCCCGGCCCGCACGCTCGCGGTCGCCCTGGGCGCCACGCTCTACAGCCCCGCCACCCGCCCGCAGCTCGCTGCCGATGTCCTCAAGCAGGCCGGGCGTGGCGTGCTGTCCATGGTGCTGTGTCTGGAGGACTCCATAGGGGACGGGGACGTCGAGGCCGGCGAGGAGAACCTCGTGCGCCAGCTCGCCCTGCTCGACGAGGCGGCCGCCGCGGGAGAGTCCCTTCCGCTGCTGTTCATCCGGGTCCGTGCCCCCGGCCAGATACCGGACCTGGTGCGACGGATGGGACCCGCCGTGCACAGGCTGTCTGGTTTTGTACTTCCGAAGTTCACCGAGGAAAGCGGCATCCCGTTCCTTGAGGCGCTGACCGCGGCCGAGTCCGCGAGCGACCGGCGACTGTTCGCGATGCCGGTGCTGGAATCCCCGCAGCTGCTGCATCTGGAGAGCCGCCCCGAGACCCTGCAAGGGATCGCCAGGTCCGTCGACAAGTACCGGGACCGGGTGCTCGCCCTGCGCCTCGGCGTCACCGACTTCTGCTCCGCCTACGGACTGCGCCGCGCTCCCGACATGACGGCGTACGACGTCCGGATCGTCGCGTCCGTGATATCCGACGTGGTCAATGTGCTGGGACGCGCGGACGGCACGGGCTTCACGGTCACCGGCCCGGTGTGGGAGTACTTCCGGCTGCAGGAGCGGATGTTCAAGCCGCAGCTGCGGCGCAGCCCGTTCCTCGGGCGGGCCGAGGAACTGCGGACGGCCCTGATCGAGCACGACATGGACGGTCTGCTGCGGGAGATCGAACTCGACCGCGCCAACGGCCTGCAGGGCAAGACCTGCATCCACCCCTCGCACGTCGCACCGGTGCACGCCCTCTCGGTCGTCAGCCACGAGGAGTTCAGCGACGCGGTCGACATCCTGCGGCCCGAGCGGGGGGCCGGCGGCGTCCTGCGCTCCGCGTACACGAACAAGATGAACGAGGTGAAGCCGCACCGGGCCTGGGCCGAGCGGACCCTGCTGCGCGCCGAGGCGTTCGGCGTCGCCGGGGAGGGCATCGGGTTCGTGGAGCTGCTGACGGCGAGCGTGGTGCCGACATGACCGGCGCCGCACGACATGACGGTACGACCAAGGAGACACAGCGCGTGGTCTGGACGGGAGAATGGGTCGCCGGTCGGCTCGGGGTCTCGCTGAGCGGCGGGGACGAGCTGCCGGAACTGCTCGGGCTGGCGCTGCGGCGCAACCCCAAGCGGGCCCATCTGCTCGTGTCGAACGTGCTCGGCAAGCACGTGCCGCAGCGGCCGGACGTGGTCCATGGCGCCGGCCTCGGGCTGGGACGCCGGGTGCGCCGGCTGCTGGGCGAGGAGGCCGCCGCCCGCTCCGTCGTCCTGGGCTACGCCGAGACCGCCACCGGCCTGGGACATTCGGTGGCCGACGGCCTGGCGCTGGCGCCGTATCTGCACTCCACCCGCCGGCCGGTGGCGGGCGTGGCGCAGGTGGGCGGGTTCGAGGAGGAGCACAGCCACGCCACCTCGCATCTGCTGCTCCCGCAGGACCGCGCACTCCTGGCCGGGGACGGACCGCTGGTGCTCGTCGACGACGAGTTCTCCACCGGCCGGACGGTGCTGAACACCATCCGGGCGCTGCATGCGCACTTCCCGCGTGAGCGGTACGTGGTCGTCGCCCTGGTGGACATGCGCTCCGACGAGGACCGCAGCCGTCTGGAGAAGTGCGCGGCGGAGCTGGGCGCCCGGGTCGACCTCGTGGCGCTGGCCGCGGGCGGCGTCCGCCTCCCCGACGATGTGCTCGCCCGCGGCCAGGACCTCGTCGCCCGGCACGAGGCCCGTGCGGCAGGGACGCCCGGCCCCGACGGAGCGTCCCAGGACGGACCCCGGCCGGCGGACACTTCGGGCGCACCCGGCGCCGGCGGTGCGCCCGCCGTACGGGTCGACCTCGGCTGGCCCGCCGGTCTGCCGGACGGCGGGCGGCACGGCTTCACCCCCGCGCACCGCGAACGGCTGGAGGCCTACCTGCCCGCCATGGCGGCCCGGCTCGCACGGCACCTGGACGGGGCGCGCCGCGTCCTCGTCCTCGGCAACGAGGAGTTGATGTACGCGCCGCTGCGGATCGCCGGGGCGCTGGACGCGCTGGTCACCGCGGAGCACGGCGACGCCGCCCCGGCACCCGCCGACGGCACCGGCGCGGGCGTCTTCTTCTCCACCACCACCCGCTCGCCGGTGCTCGCCGTGGACGACCCCGGGTACGCGATCCGCACCCGGCTGTCCTTCCCCGCCCACGACGGCCCGGCCGACGGGCCGGGGGAGCGCTACGCCTACAACGTTGCGCCCGGCTCCGCCCCGGAACGCCGCTTCGACGCCATCGTGGCCGTCGTGGACGCGCCCGGCGACCGCCCCGAACTGCACGCCGCCGGCGGTCTGCTGCACCGACTCGCCGCGCACACCGACCGGCTGCTGCTCGCCGTCCTCCCCTCGTACACGCCGCCGCCGGAGGCCGGACCCATGCCCCTTCCCGAGCCGCTGCGCGGCCCCGCCTTCTCCTCCTACGCGGCCGACGAGGTCGGCTGGCTGCTCCAGGACCTCTCCGGCGTCTCCCTGGAAGCGCCGACCGAGGAACGCGAGGAGGCGATCCAGCGCGGCGGCGCCCACTACGCGGAGTCGCTGCCCGTCGAATTCCAGCCGAGCCAGGAGTACCAGGCGCTGTTCCACAGCGCGCTGCAGGCCTCGGCGAGCCGGATCGCGCGGGCCGTCGGGACCGTCACCGAGACCGTGCTCGCCGAACGCGGCCCCCACCCCGTACTGGTCTCGCTGGCCCGCGCCGGCACCCCCGTCGGGGTGCTGATGCGCCGCTGGGCCCGGCACGTCCACGGGCGGGAGCTGCCGCACTACGCGGTCTCGATCGTCCGCGGCCGGGGCATCGACACCACGGCGCTGCGCTGGCTGGCCGCCCGGCACGATCCGGCGGACGTCGTCTTCGTGGACGGCTGGACCGGCAAGGGCGCCATCACCCGTGAACTCGACCGGGCGCTGGCGGACTTCCCGGGCTTCGATCCGCGGATGGTCGTGCTCGCCGACCCCGGCGGCTGCGTCGAGACCTACGGCACCCGCGACGACTTCCTCATCCCGTCCGCCTGCCTCAACTCCACCGTCTCCGGCCTCATATCGCGCACCGTCCTGCGCGCGGACCTGGTGGGCCCGGACGACTTCCACGGCGCGAAGTTCTACCGCGAACTGGCCGCGGCCGATCTGTCCGGGACGTTCCTGGACGAGGTCGCCGCGCGCTTCGACGAGGTCGCCGAGGAGGTTGCCGCTCAGGTGAAGGAGCTGGCCGCCGCGGACCGGACACCCACCTGGGAGGGCTGGGCGGCCGTCCGGCGGATCAGCGAGGAGTACGGCATCCACGACGTCAATCTGGTCAAACCCGGTGTCGGGGAGACCACCCGCGTCCTGCTGCGCCGGGTCCCCTGGAAGATCCTGGCCCGGCGGGGCGCCGGGGCCGATCTCGCGCATGTGCGCCTCCTGGCGGAACAGCGCGGCGTCCCCGTCGAAGAGGTCGACCAACTGCCCTACACCTGCGTGGGGTTGATCCACCCCCGCTTCACCCGCGGGGCCACCGGGGCCGACGGCAAGGCGGTGGCTTCCTGATGCGCGGCCGGCCCCTCGCCCACCACCACCCTTCCCCGGAAGCGCTGCGTGCTGCCCCTCTTTTGGTCGCCAGCGACCTCGACCGCACCCTGATCTATTCGGCCGCCGCGCTGGACCTCGCCGTGCCCGACGCCGAGGCCCCCCGGCTGCTGTGCGTCGAGACGTACGAGCGCAAGCCGCTGTCCTACCTGACCGAGACGGCCGCCGGGCTGCTCGCCGAACTCGCCGGCCGCACCACGTTCGTGCCCACCACCACCCGCACCCGCGCCCAGTACGGCCGCATCCATCTGCCCGGACCGGCACCGGAGTTCGCCATCTGCGCCAACGGCGGGCAGCTGCTCGTACGGGGCGAGCCGGACGTGGACTGGCGGCGCACCGTCGACGAGCGGATCGCCGCGGGGTGCGCGCCCCTGGCCGAGGTCCGCGCCCATCTCGTCCGCACCGCCGACCCGGCCTGGCTGCGCAAGGAGCGGGTCGCCGAGGACCTCTTCGCCTATCTCGTCGTGGAGCGGCCGCTGTTGCCGGACACCTGGGTGAAGGACCTCGCCGGCTGGGCGGCGGAGCGCGGCTGGACGGTGTCCCTCCAGGGCCGCAAGATCTACGCCGTACCGCGGCCGCTGACCAAGAGCGCCGCCGTCGCGGAGGTGGCCCGCCGCACGGGCGCCACCGAGATCCTCGCGGCCGGTGACTCCCTGCTCGACGCCGATCTGTTGCAGGCCGCCGACCGCGGATGGCGGCCCGGACACGGCGAACTGGCGGCGACCGGCTGGTCCGCCCCCCATGTCACGGCGCTGGACGCACGCGGGGTCGCCGCGGGCGAGCACATCGTCCGCGCCTTCCTCCGTGCCGCTTCCCCGGACCGGGCGGTGGGGCACGAGGGCCTCGGCTAGGGTCGGTCCGATGGGGTAGGGCGCGGGGCCCGGCCATGATCCATCGGGACCGCGATCCTTGATCAAGAGGAGAGTCAGTGGCTGAGTCCAAGAGCACGCAGATCACCGCGGAGATGTACGACTACGTCCTCGCCCACAATCCGCCGCTGAACGACGCACAGCGGGACATCGTCGAGCTCACCCACCGCGTGTTCCCCGAGGCGGCGGTGATGCAGTCGGCCCAGGAGCAGGGTCCGCTGCTGGCGTTCCTGGTCCGGCTGATCGGAGCCCGGCGGATCGTCGAAGTGGGCACCTTCACCGGCTTTTCGGCCCTGTCCATGGCCCAGGCACTGCCCGCGGACGGCACCCTGCTCGCCTGCGACGTGTCGGAGGAGTGGACGGCCTACGCCCGGGAGGCCTGGGAGCGGGCCGGGGTCGCGGACCGCATCCAGCTGCGGATCGCGCCCGCGCTGGAGACCCTGCGGGCGCTGCCGGACGAGCCGCGGATCGATCTCGCCTACCTCGACGCGGACAAGAGCGGCTACGTCTCCTACTGGGAGGAACTGGTGCCCCGCATGCGGCCGGGCGGTCTGATCGTCGCGGACAACGTCCTCTACCACGGCGAGGTCGTCGACCCGGCGGCCACCGGTTCGGCCCTGGCCATCCGGGCGTTCAACGACCACGTCGCGGCGGACCAGCGGATGGAAGCGGTGCTGCTCACCGTGGCGGACGGGCTGACGCTGGCGCGCAAGCGCTGAGCGGTCCCGGGCCCGGCCCTGCCCCGGCCGCCGCAGGCCGGGGCACTGAGCAGCTCACCTGTGCGCTCATGAGACGTACGCCGCGATCGCCTTCCTGGCGCGGCGGCGGACCCCGATCGGCAACTGCGGGGCCGACTGCTCGATCTCTTCCCACTCGGACGACGTGGCGTCGACGTCTGTCGCGCCCACCCGGCCCCGGTTCGCCAACCGCAGTTCCACGTGCCGGCGGAGGGTCGCGTAGCGCACCGCGGCTGCTCGGTGGCGCGCGGCGAGTTCGGGATAGTTCCAGACCAGTTGCCCGGTACTGAGCGCGGCCGTCAGCAGACTGGCGGCGCCGGCCACCACGCGCACCGCGGTGAGGCCGGAGGCCGAGAGGGAGGCGAAGAGCGTGGTACCGACGACCGCGGACAGCATGGCCGTGGTGATCCCGGTGACGCGGTTCCAGTAATTGAAGCGCTCCGAGGCGATGTTGTGCGCCACATGGAGCAGCTGTAAGCCCCGGGTCCAACGCTCCAGAATCTCGACATGGTCCGAAGCGCCGCCCTCTGTCACCACTGCCCCCCGACACTCGACAGCCGCGCCCAGTGCGCACCCACCATCTCGCCCGACGGTGAAGTGACCGTCAAGAGCGCACCGTAGGTCGCCGTCTCGTCGCGGGGGGCACGTCGGCGTCTCGACCGGCCCTAGCCGCAGCCGCCGCCCCCACAGCAGCCGCCGCCCGCACCGCGCGGCGCGGGGGCGGGTGCCGGGGCGGCGGCGGAACCGCCGACGGCGACCGTGGAGAGGAGCTTCACGGTGTCCTCGTGGCCGCGGGGGCAGACCGCCGGGGCGGAGGACTCGGCCATCGGCCGGTTCAGCTCGAAGGTGGTGTCACAGGGGCGGCACCGGTATTCGTAACGAGGCATGAGCACAGATTAGCCGGGGCGCGCTCAGCGCACGACGGTGCCGGGCGGCGCGTCCAGCAGGCCCAGCGGACGTCGTGCCCGAGCCGCGCCAGGCCGATGGCGACATTGCTCTCCGCGCCGGCGATGGAGACCTGGAGCGTGCCGCCGAGCTTCAGCGGGCCGCCGCCGCGCAGGGCGACCATGGTCTCGCCGAAGGTGAAGACCTCCGGGCGGCCCGGTTGCCCGGGAAGCCGCGGCCGGACGGCGCCGGCCCCGGGCGTCGGCTGCCCCGTCATCGTGCGCACGCCGCCTGGAACTCCGCCGCGCGCTTGCGCAGCTCGCCCAGATCGCCCCCGTCCGCCGCGTCCCCGATCAGCGGCGAACCGACGCCCACCGCCACCGCCCCCGCGTCGAAATACTCCTGCGCGGTGGTCAGATCCACCCCGCCGACCGGCACGAATGCCGGCTCGGGGAAGGGCCCGCGGAGCGCCGCCAGATACGACGGCCCGCCCACCGACGCCGGGAACAGCTTCAGGGCGGAGACGCCCAGCGCCTCGGCCGCGATCACCTCGGACGGCGTCAGCACCCCGGCGAGCGTCGGCAGCCCCTGGCGTACGGACTCCTCCAGACCGGCCCCGAGACCGGGCGTGACGATGAGGTTCGCCCCGGCTTCGGCGGCCCGCCGGGCGTCGGCTGCCGTCTGCACGGTGCCGGCGCCGAGCCAGGCCGCGTCGCCGAGCTCGGCGCGCGCCCGCCGGATGACGGTGAGGGCGTCCTGCCCGCTGAGCGAGATCTCGACCAGCAAAAGGCCTGCCTCCGCAAGCGCCATGACCGTGCGGAAGGACGCTTCCGCATCCTTGCCCCGGATGATGGCCACCAGCCGCTCGGTCCGGAGCGCCGTGCTGAGGTCCATAGCGTTTCCTGCTTTCTCCCGCACCCCGCCGCGTGTGCCGCGCGACCGGGTCGCGCAGGCGCGCGGGTGACACCTTCAATTATTTCCGCTCGGGCCGGGCGGCGGGGCAAAGTCACCACCGCCGGTCACCACCGCCCGTCGCCATCCGGCCAGCCGTCGTTGTCCGGCCGGCCGTCACCCTTCGACTCGCCGTCGCCACCCCGTCCGCCCGTCACCATTCGGCGAACGCGCCGTCCTCGTGACGCCACACCGGATTCCGCCACGCGTGCCCCCGCGCATCCGCCGCCCGTACGGCGGCCTCGTCCACGTCCACCCCGAGGCCGGGGCGGTCGGTCCGCAGCAGCGACCCGCCGTGGAAGCGGAACGGCTCCGGATCCGTGACGTAGTCCAGCAGCTCGGCGCCTTGGTGGTAGTGGATCCCGAGGGACTGCTCCTGGATGAGGAAGTTCGGGGTGGTGAAGGCGACTTGGAGGCTGGCGGCCAGGGCGACCGGACCCAGCGGGCAGTGCGGGGCGAGCTGCGCCCCGTAGACCTCGCGAGCGCGGCGATCCGGCGCAGCTCGGAGATGCCGCCCGCATGCGAGACATCGGGCTGGACGATCGCGACGCCGGCCTGAAGCGGAGCCAGGAACTCCCGTCGGGTGAAGAGGCGTTCACCGAGTGCCAGCGGGATGCCGGAGGCATTGACGAGGTCGGGGAGGGCATGCAGATGGTCGCAGAGCACGGGCTCCTCCACGAACATCGGCGCGTAGTCGGCCAGCAGCGGGAGCAGCCGGCGGGCGTTGGCGGGCGAGACCCGCCCGTGGAAATCGAGGCCGAAGTCCCGTTCGTCGCCGAGGACTTCACGCGCGGTCTCGGCGCGCAGCAGGCATGCCCGTATTTCGGCGCGGGTCGCCACCGGCGTCATCCGGCCGCAGCCGTTCATCTTGACGGCGGTGAAACCGGCCTCGATCTGTGCGGTGACCGCGTCGCGCAGGGCATGCGGCTCGTCGCCGCCGACCCAGGCGTAGGCGCGGATCTTCTCGCGGACCGGGCCGCCCAGCAGCTGATGGACGGGGACCCCGTGCCGCTTCCCCTTGATGTCCCACAGCGCCTGGTCCAGGCCGGCGACGGCGGACGAGAGGACCGGCCCGCCCCGGTAGAAGCCGCCCTTGGTCATGACCTGCCAGTGGTCCTCGATACGTGCCGGATCCTGGCCCAGGAGGTGTTCGGACAGCACCTCCACGGCCGCCCGGACCGGCTCGGCCCGCCCCTCGACCACCGGCTCGCCCCAGCCGACGACGCCCTCATCGGTCTCCACCCGTACGAACATCCAGCGCGGCGGGGCGAGGAAGGTCTCGATGCGGCTGATCTTCATGCGGACCGGCCCGTCCTTTCGGCGTGCGGCGCCTGGCGTGCGGTGTGCGGCCTTCCGCGCGGGGCCCGTGCCGCGGACGGCGTCGGGTTCGTGCGGCGTCGGCCGCTCGTGCGCGGTGCCTCGCGGTGTCCTGCCCACCGGGGTCCTCGCCGTAACGGCCGCCGCCCGGCGATTCCCCGGCGCGCTACGGATGCTCCCGTGCGGACAGATCGAGCAGTTCGAGCATCGCCATGTAGGCGCCGTCGATGTCCCTGTTCCGTACGGCCTCGACGACCGCGGCATGGACCGCGTGCGGCGGCGCGAGCGCCCCGGCCGCGGCGAGCACCTCCCGGTCGCGCTGGACGAGGACCGGCACGATCACCCGGTGCATCTGCGCATAGAAGCGGTTGTTGGACGCGATCAGCATGGCCGTGTGGAAGGACGCGTCGGCGCGCACGAGCATCACCGGGTCGCCCGCGCTCGCGGCCATCGCGCTCAGCGCGGCGTCCAGGGCCGCCAGATCGTCATCGGTACGGCGCTCCGCGGCGAGTGCGGCCGCCGCGGGCTCGATGGAACGGCGCAGTTCGAGCACATCGGCGAAGAAATCGGAGGAGACCCCGGCCGCGAGCTTCCAGCGCAGCACGTCCGCGTCGAGAAGATTCCAGTCCTCCCTGGGCCGCACGAACGTGCCGCGCTTCGTATCGGTGCCGAGGATCCCTTTGGTGGTCAGCACCTTGACCGCCTCGCGCAGGACGGTCTGGCTCACCTCCAGCTCCGCCATCACCTCCGGCATGACCAGGCTGTCGCCCTCCCCGTAGGTGCCCTTGAGGATCCGCGTGGCGAGCGCTTCGACCGCCACGTTGTGCACCCCGTGCCCGGTGACCGACGTGGCGTGCCCGTGACGGCTCATCGTGCTGCCGCCCCGCCCCGGCTCAGGACTTCTTGCGGCCGGTGCCGGATCCCCTGCCGGAGCCCGCGCCGGTGTCCTGGCCGCTGCCGAGCGCGCCCGAGCCGGAGGACGTCACGCGGCGCCGTCTGCTCCCGCTCGTGCCGGCGCCGAACGAACCACGCCCCGCATGGGAGGCGCCCTGCATCCTGACCCGCGCCGCCTGCCGCGCGGCCGTCATACCGGAGACGGGTACCAGCTGTCCGCGGTCGAACCGTTCCGCTTCCTCCGGGTGCCGGGCCCGCCAATACGGATTGTCGTGCGCGAGGCCGCCGCTCACCCGTCCGTACATCCCGAAGATCAGCAGCATCAGCCCCACCACGAAGCTGAAGAGGACGTTCTGGAGCCGGAAGGCGAGGAAGTTCGCATCGGTCTCCAGCAGCGCCAGGTTCACGAACCCGCTCAGCAGGAACAGCCCGCCGAACACGATGTTGAGGGTCGAGGCGAAGTTCCCGCCGATCACCATGCCGAGGAAGAGGATCGCGCCGACGACGATGGAGAGCACGCTCAGGGCGCCGTCGGTGTTCAGCCCGGCCACGGTGGCACCGCCGGTGTCGAAGTAGCCGATGTGGTGAGTGAGTCCGAGGATGCCGAAGGCGATCAGCACCAGGCCCATCAGCCCCGCGCCGACACGGTAGACCTGGCTGAGCCGATGGTCGACGGGCAGATGCTCATCGAGGCGGGTGTGCCGTGCCTTCACCCGGTGGAGCGGATTCGCGGGCCCGTGGAGGGGCCGGCCGGTAACCCCAGTAGCCATGTCCGGCCTCCTTCGCGCAGAGGTGCCGTCTGAGCCGTGCCTCTCCAGGATCCGCCCACGCCGCAGATCACGCCATCGCCGGGACGGCGCGGATTGGGCACTTTCCGGAGGAAAGCCGTCGGAGGCCGCCCTCAGCGCCACCGGAGCCCGGGCCGGTGCGAGCCGGGCCGGGCCCAGGGGCGGGTCGCGCCCCGGCCCCGCCCCGCGACGCCGCGGGCCCGAGCCACCTCAGCCGCCGCCGGCGCCCGCCCCGCCCCTGGCGCCCCTGATCTCCTGCACCACCCGGGCCGCCGTCTGCCGGACGGCGTCGGTCTCGGTCAGGAAGTGCCACCAGTCGGGATGCCGCCCCTCCAGGCCCGCGATCGCGCGCTCCAGCCGCGCCACCGCGTCGTCCAGGGGGCCTGCGTGCCGCGGGTCGGGGGTGCTGCGTCCGGTCATCGCCAGCCGCTGGGCGTCGCGGACCGCGAAGCGCGTCCGGTCGATCTCCTTCTGCCGGTCGAACGACACCGCATCGAGCCGCTGCAGCCGGTCACCGGCCGCCGACACCGCCTCGTCGACGGTGTCCAGCAGCGCCCGTACGGTCGCCAGCAGACTCGTGGCATCCGCCCAGCGCTGCTCCTCACGCGCCTGCTGCGCCTCGCGCAGCTTCGTCTCGGCCTGCCGGACGGACTGCGCGGCCTGCTCCGGCACCTGCTGCAGGTCCTGCCAGCACGCCGCGCTGTACCGCCGCCGCAGCTCGCTGAGGACCGGGTCGACCTTGCCCGCACGCGTGGTGATCGCCTGCGCCCGGGTCCGCAACGACACCAGCCGCTTGTCGATCTCCGCGGCCCTGCCCGGCAGCCGCTCGGCCTCGGTCCGTACGGCCTCCGCCTTGCGCAGCACCTCGTCGGCCCGCCGGATCGTCTCCTGGACGCCGTGCTGCCCGGCGCCCTGATTGAGCTTGGTCAGCTCCGGCCCGAGCGCCGCCAGCCGGCCCGCAAGATCGTCCGCCCGCAGTCCCTGGGCACGCACCGCATCCAGCCCGTTGCTCGCCGCGAGCAGCGCCTGCCGGGCCCGCTCCACGGCCGGGGCCAGCCGCGCCAGCTGCGTCTCGGCGGACTGCAGCAGCGGCCCGAGCCCCTGCGCGAACCGGTCGAGCTCACCCTTGACGCGGTTCAGCTCCTCCTTGGCCCGCGTCAGATCGGCCCGCGCCCGCGCGATGGCGGCGCCGTCCAGATCGTCGCGGTCCAGATCGTGTGAGTCGACCGCGGTGATGTAGCCCTGGCTCACCTCGTCGATCCGCCGGCCGAAGCCCGCGTAATCCTCCGCGGCCTTCCGCGCGCCCGGCGAACTGTCCACGGCGGTGATCGTCTCTATCGAAATCCGCAGATCCCGCTGCGCGGTGTCCAGCTCGTAGAACGCCTCCGCGGCGGCATCCTTCGCGGCCTGCGCATCGGCCCGCTGGCCCTCCCCGCGCCCGAACCAGCGGCGGGTCCCCCCGCCCGCGAACGCCATCGGCGCCACCGCGGCCAGCAACGGCAACGGCAAGAGCGCGAGCGCCACCACATCCCGGACCGGCCCCCCACGGGCGCGACGGCGTCCTCGCTGCTCATGCGGCTGCGCTTCTGTCGCCGTCACTTCCCTCTCCCGCTCGCATCGCCCCAGGCCGAATGTCATTGTCCCACTCACCGGAACGAACACCCCGACCGGTAAGTTCACCCTCCGCACACCGGTGTGCAGCCCAGCCCCGAAGGCAAGGTAGTCTGTCGGCTCGGCCAGGGCGCATAGCTCAGCGGTAGAGCGCTGCTCTTACAAAGCAGATGTCACAGGTTCGAATCCTGTTGTGCCCACCATTTCCACCAGCGTGAAGACCCATGAAAGCCCAGGTCAGGGGGAGACCCCGCCTGGGCTTTCGCCGTGCGCTCCCGTTCTGCGCACGATCTCTCACGTTCTCTGTACGGTCTGCGCTCGGGGCGCCGACTCCCACATCTCTCCCGGGAGCACGGGTTCCTCCTGGTGTCTCGAAGACGTTTCCCTGGGTGGTTGGTGTTTACGGTCGGCATGCCTGGGGTCGGTGTGCCGGCTGCCGCCGCGGTGTGCGGTGCGGCCGGCCGGCCCCATCCCGCGGCGTCTCACGGGGGGCGTCAGCATCACGGGAGCCTCAAGGGCGGAGGCGTCCAGGCTCTCCATGGATGTGGACACCGGGACGGCGGGCGAGGACCCAGGCGACACTGTCCGCCACCGGACCGGTGTCATCCGGCGCGTGCGTCCCGCAGAGCGTTACCAGCCGCGGCGGGCCCGACGCAGAGTCGATAGGTACGTCGCGCAGATTGAGCGTGCTGCCACAGTCGCACCGGGGGAAGCGGGTCATTGGTCACCTCTCATCATTTCCACGGCCGGCACGAATGCCAGTGCGGCCAGGCATACTTCAGAATCACTCCGGTCACGGTTGCCTCCCCACCAGCAGGGTGCGGCCGCGGCGGTCCGACTCGCCGAACGTGGTCTGCGTCCAGCCGCCCAACTGCGCGATGCGTGCCTGCTGAGCAAGTCGATAGCTTTCGTCGGCTGCGAGGCGGCCCCAGTTGTGCACCAGGCACAGGACCTCCCGCCGGGCTGCCTCCTCCCGCATCCCGATGAGCAGCGCCTCCAGCTGCGGGCGATGCGTGGTCAGCGCGTCCTCGCCGAGGTCGATCCAGCGGCCGGCCAGTACCCAGCCCATGCGGTCCGCATATCCGTCGCAGCCGATCATGCGCATCTCCAGCTGGCGGTACGAGCGGCTCGCGCACCGGTCGTAGACGAACGCTACGGGGGCCATGCCGCCGCTCACCGGCGTGCCCCCGCGGCACACTGGGACAGCAGCCACTGGCAGTCAGTAGCGAGTGCGCGGACCTGCACCTGCGCGGAAATCAGCCCGTCGCCGAGGCCCACGGACGTCTGATGCCGGATCCCGTCCAGGCGCGCGCGACGGCGGGCGTATCCCGGTGTGGCGGGGTGCCGGCGCTCGGACTCGTCCACGGTCGCCCACAGGCCGGCGATGAGGAGAAGTAAGGCCTGCTCCAGCTCCACCAGCTCGCTGTACGGCAGCGGCGGACCGGACACCAGTGCGCGATCCACGGTCTCCTGGATCTCGTCACGGCTCGGTGCGCCAGCGGTCGCTGTCATCGCGGCCTCTGGTTCCTGTGCTGTGGACAGGCCACGATGCCCCACACATGCACGCCGCCCTCAACCTGAGTGGTCACCGACCGGGCAGGGGCGAGGGGCTTGTGCGCGCCTCCGCACCAGTAACACACCTCGGCGTTCAGCCGGACGATACTCACGTCTGGATCTGCGGGTGGCGCCGTCGTTGCGGTCACGGTCATCTCCTTGTGCCAGTGGGCTCACGAAGATGGTCGACCGCGGGGTACCCCTTAAGTACCCCTGCGAGGGGTACCGTTCAGGCGCCCGCCCCCGCGTGGCACCACTCGGCGAAGTTGCTGAGCGATTCGGCGTCCGCGCGCTTCAGACGGCGCAGCGTGGCTGCGTCCTCCCTCACCCACCGGTGCTCCCGCGCGTGCTGTGGCGCGATCCGGCGGGCGACCTTCAGCGACTCGAACGCGGCATCCGGGCGGCCGGACCAGAGCTGTGCCCTCCCCAGCTCGATGTAGAAGCCGGACCGCCGCTCGGCCGGTAAGCCCCGCGGCGGCGCCCACTCACGTGCCAGTTTCAGCGCCCTACCCAGGTGGTCTTCCCCAAGGCTGACCGCTACAGACACCTCGTGGATGCGGACGCTGCCCGGGCCGAAGGCCGTGCCGTTGTACACGCCCTCGGGCACCTGGTCGCCGAGAACGCGCGCGGCGTCGAGGTGCGTCACGGCCGCGTCACCGTCGCCAGCCCTGCCAGCGATCACAGCAGCACGCATGTGCAGGGCGCCACGGGCTGCTACCGCCTCGGCCGCTGAGGACGTGTGTGCCTGGTCCGCAGCGAGTTCGAGCGCGCGTAACCCAGCGGAATATGCCCTGGCGGCGAAGAACGTCTCGGTTCGGACGTACGCCGTTGTTGCGTCCACGACCGGGTCGTCCGTCTGTCGCGCGGTCCACCGCATCAGGTCGATGAGGCGCGCGGACAGGTCTTGGGCGCCGTACTTGTAGGCGACGGCGTCCGCGGCCCGGCAGACGTCCACCAGCAATCGGGCGACGGCGGGGCGGTCGCCCGGTGCTGCTCCGTGCAGTGCCCGGCACAGCTCGGCCAGCAGGTCCGGCGCAATACGAGCCACCCGTACGTACTGCGCCCCGAGCCGCCACGCGACGACAGGTGCGACTGCTTCGGCGAGGGCCGGCAGCGGCCGGAACGGTCCGCCTTCCGGGACGTCGTAGGTAGCGAGGACCGAGGAGAGTCCCGGCATGCACTGGTGCACGCGATCGTCCGGGCGCTCCTTGTCGGGCAGCAGCCGAGCCGGGTCGATGTCGAGCGCGTCGGCGATGGCGTCCAGAACAGCATCGGACACGCCGCGCTCACCACGCTCGATCTTCCTGATGGTGCCCAGGGCGGTACCGGCGGAGCGCGCCAGGTCGGCTTGGGTGAGGCCGGAGATGCGCCGTTCGTAGGCGATACGGGGGCCTACCCCGCGATACACAGTGCTGGGCATACCGGTCTCCGTTCGGTGCAGCCACTCCGAACGGTACCTGTGCCGTCACGGTCCGAGAACAGAAACGGCTCCGCCCCCATCGCGTGGGTGAGGCCGTGCAGTTCGCTCACTCGGGCCGCACCACATCGACCAGCTCGGCGAGGCTCCCCACCTGCCATTCCGCAGCCTGTGCGTCCTCGCTGTCCGCCCACAGATGCCCGAGCGGCCCGCGACACAAGTGGGCCGCCCGAAGGCCGGCGGCGCGCGCCGGAATGACGTCGTTCTGCGGGTGGTCGCCGACGTACAGCACCTCCTCAGCCGGGACGCCGGCCAGCTCGACAGTGCGTGTGAAGAACTCGGGCGCAGGCTTCGCCACCCCCCACTCCCCTGACGTGGCCAGCGCATCCACCGGCAGATCGAGAGCGCGCAGCAACTCGCCGGCGCGCGCTGTTTGGTTGCCCGCCACCACCACACGGATGCCGCACGCCCGGAGCGCGGCGAGCGACGGCCGAACGTCCGGGTACAGATCGGACTCGTTCAGGAGTTCGCCCCGGCCGGCCCGCTCCATCGCAGCCCGTTCCGCCGTCACATCGATGCCCGGCCGAACGAGCCGCAGCGCGTCCGTGTTGTCCCGGCCCTGCGCAACGACCGCCCCGACCAGGGCCGACAGCGTGTGCCGGTTGACGCCGAGCCAGTCGGCCCACGAGCCCCATCCGCGGTCATCGCTGATGAGGGTCTCGCCAACATCGAATGCCACTGCACGGATCATGCGAGAAGCCTACGCTTGGACGATTTCCTGAACCCGATTCAGCTTCTCCTCCGCTGGGAGAGTGCGGAGCCCCTGGGAGACCCGTGAGCAGCAGCAAACCGGCGTGGTCCGAGCGTGAGCTTCCGGTGTTCTTCAGGCGATGGCGCACCGACTGGAAGGACGAGGACCTCTCACCGGACAGCTACCTCGACTTCGAGGGCGGCCTGCGTTTCGTACTGGCCGCTGCCTGGCTGTTCTGCCCCGAGACGGTCGAGTACCGCGGTTGCGTGTTCCTCAAGGAGCGCTTCAGCCAGGGCACTGTCGACGACTGGTTCACGAACCTGGGCGACGATCGGCGACGTATCGAAGCCGTGGCCAACCATGTCGAGTTGTGGGACATGTTCGGCAATACCCCCCTGACGGATGACGATCAGCTCGGGGAGGAACTGCCCCAACTCACGCTGGCCCTGGGGGAGTGTTGGCAGGGGATCCTGTCCGCGCGCTACCCCGACCGGGAGGTCACCGTCGAGGTGAGCGACGAGGAGGACGGCTCCTATGGGCCGACTGTGACCTTCTGGACATCTCCCGCCCTCTCGACCCTCGGATAGTGCTACAGGTCGCTTCCCCCCCCGCCCACTGCGCAGTCTCAGCACGTGAGCTCGCACCTGGGCGGCGCCGACCTGGGGCTCTCCGGGCTACCGAGGTGACGACAGGACCTGGACCACCGCATTCAGTGGCTCCGGTGACGAGGAGAGTTCGCCGAGGTACGGATAGGCGAGTTCGGTGACGAGGAAGAGGTTGGCGGCGACGAGGGCGCTCACCGCCCCGACCATCCCGTAGTGCATCCGGGTCTGCTCGGAGCCGAAGATGATGGAGAACCCGAGGACCAGGCCACTGTTCAGGAAGATCACCATCCACAAGGACACGGGTGGGCCGGTGTTGGTGCGTGCCTGGAGCAGCCGGACCGTTCGCGCGTCCGTCAATTCCCTCAGGGACGCGAGTGAGCTGGTGAGGGAAGCCCGTTGGGAATCGTTGCGCGGCTTGATGTTCTCGTACGTGCGGTGCAGGCGGTTCAGCGCGTTCTCGGCCTCGGGTGTGGTGCGGCCGACCGCGGTGCGGGGCCACTCGGCGGCTGCCGCGCGGCCGTACTCCAATAGGCTCTGCCGGATCCGTGCGTTCTCGGCCTTGCTGAACGCATTGCGGCCCCTGGCCAGCTGTACTGCCGCGGCGCCCTCGGTCCGCGTCGTCTGGTCTGCCGAGTTCACCTGGCCCCAGAGTACGAGGACCATGAACCCGATGAGGAACCCGTAGACAAGGCCGACAACGGGGAAGAGGTACTGCGCGACCGCGTTGTGCTTGCCCTGCCTGAGGCGAGGGAAACGGTGCCGGACCAGCATCTGGACGACCGCTGTCCCGCCGGCAATGACGACGACGAGCCCCGCCAGCAGCCATCCGGGCGGGAAGTGCATCACGATCCAACGGGCCACTGCTCCACGCTCCTGACGTACCCCACACCCGCCACCATCGACGCGGTGGCCAACGAATGCACCGGCCTGCGGACACGCCCTTGGTGTGGTGGAGATGGGCCATTCCGTCCGGGTCGGGGTGTTTGTCCGGCCGGGGTGGTGCTCCCGGGGAGCCGGGGCCGTTCTCCCCGTCGGGAGGGCGCGGACGCCTTGGGTAGAGTGCGCCGCGCATACCACGTTTAGGGGAGCGAGCGATGCCAGAGCCACTGAGTGCCGAAGACCCGGTGGCGGTCGGTCCGTACCGATTGCGGGCCCGGCTCGGGGCCGGCGGTATGGGGCAGGTGTATCTGGGCGAGTCCGGCTCGGGGCGGCGGGTCGCCGTGAAGCTCGTACGGGCCGAGATCGCCAAGGACCCGGGCTTCCGCAGGCGGTTCCGGCGGGAGGTCGAGCTGGCGATGAAGGCGGGCGGCTTCTGGACGGCTCCCGTGGTGGACGCCGACCCGGACGCGGCGACGCCGTGGGTGGCCAGTCAGTACGTTCCGGGGCCCTCGCTGGCGGAGCAGGTGGCGGCGCACGGGCCGCTGGACGAGGCGGCGTTGCGGCAGCTGGCCGCGGGACTGGCCGAAGCGCTGCAGGCGTTCCACGGCATGGGGCTGGTGCACCGCGATCTGAAGCCGTCGAATGTGCTGCTCCTGGACGACGGGCCGCGGGTCATCGACTTCGGGATCTCCAAGGCTCTGGAGGACGACAGCGGTACGGCGCTGACGGTGACCGGGACGGTGCTGGGCACCCCCGCCTTCATGTCCCCCGAGCAGGCCGTGGGGCGGGAGGTGGGGGAGCCGTCGGACATCTTCTCGCTCGGTTCGGTGCTGACGTTCGCCGCCACGGGGCGGGGGCCGTTCGGGGACGGCTCGACGCATGCGCTGCTCTTCCGCGTGGTGCACGAGCCGCCGGTGCTGAGCGGACTGCCGCCGGGCGTACGGCCGTTGATCGCGGCATGTCTGTCCAAGGAGCCGGCGGACCGCCCCCGGGCCGCGGACCTTGCGGGCATGGCGCTGGGGTCGGTGCCGGTGTCGGTGCCGGTGGATGCTCCGGGGTGGAGGGGAGGCCGGGGGCCGGTGGAAGGC
>NZ_SDIG01000007.1:0-88742 GCF_004122755.1 Streptomyces sp. TM32 | reverse complement strand
CCTCACCCCACCACCCCCCGTACGAACGAGAGCTCCGCCGCCCGCTGTTCTCCGCCGCCGCTCTCGTGGGCGTTGAACCGCCACACCTCCAGTTCCTTCTCGCCCGCGTAGTGGTGGTACGCGGCGAAGCCGGTGGACGGCGGCACCACCGCGTCGCGCAGCGCCGTGCCGAACAGCGCCGGGGCGGTGGCGCGGACGGCGAAGTTCAGGCCGTCGAAGTGGTCCAGGGTGCGCAGGGCGGTATCGATGTGGCCGCGGGCGCCGGCGAAGTAGCGGGTGAGTTCGCCGTACGGGCCCGCGTCCGTGACCTCGATCGCCCGCCGGATGTGCGTCAGGAACGGCACATCGATCAGCGCGCCCGCCAGCCCGGGGACCAGCCCGGTCATCGCCAGGGCCAGTGCGCCGCCCTGGCTGTGGCCGGCGACCACGATCCGCTCGGCGTCCACCGCGTCATGGTCCCGCGCCGCCTCCACGGCTCGTACGGCGTCGGTGTACAGCCGCCGGTAGTAGTAGTCGTCGGGATCGAGCAGGCCCTGGGTGAGCTTGCCGGGGACGCCCGGGTTGCCGTAACCCACCGGATCGGGGGTGTCCCCGGGGCGGTTGGGGCCGCTCTGGCCGCGGGCGTCCATGACCAGCGTGGCGTACCCGGCGGACGGCCACAGCAGCCAGTCGTGCGGCAGCAGCCGCCCGCCGCCGTAGCCGAGGTACTGCACGACGCACGGCAGCGGCCCGGCGGCCGCGCGCGGCAGCAGGAACCAGCCGCGGATACGGTGCCCGCCGAAGCCGGCGAACTCGGCGTCGTAGCAGCTGAGGAGGGCGAGCCCGGTATCGACCTCGGCAAAGCGGGCGTCGAGGTCGTGGGTACGGGCCTCGTCGAGGGTGCGCCGCCAGAAGGCGTCGAAGCCGGGCGGTTCGGGAAGCGGCGGGCGATAGGCGTGGAGCTCGTCCAGGGGCAGGTCGATGAACACGGGAGAACCTCCGCCCGTAGGGGTGGCTGGCTGCCTGTCGCCAACGATGCCCACAGGGCGGGCATTTCAGGCACGGCACCGCGGCCGAACCCGCCACCTCCGGGCCCCCGGACCGGCCCCGGCCGGTCAGCGGTCGACGCGCTTTCCCGCCGCGCCGCTGTCCACGACCTCCCCGACCTCCGCGGCCGCCGGATCGAGCACCCGCGCCAGAAAGGTCCGGGTCCGCTCGTGCTGCGGGGCGCCCACCACCTGCTCCGGGGTGCCCTCCTCGACGATCACCCCACCGTCCATGAACACGACACGGTCGGCCACCTCCCGGGCGAAGCTCATCTCGTGCGTGACGACGAGCATCGTCATACCGTCCTGCGCCAGCGCCCGCATCACCGCCAGCACATCGCCGACCAGCTCCGGGTCGAGTGCCGAGGTCGGCTCGTCGAAGAGCATCAGCTCCGGGTCCATGGACAGCGCTCGGGCGATGGCCACCCGCTGCTGCTGGCCGCCCGACAGCTGCGCCGGATAGGCCGCCGCCTTGTCGCTGAGCCCCACCCGTTCGAGGTTGGCACGGGCGATCCGCTCCGCCTCGGCGCGGTCGCGGCCGAGCACCCGCCGCTGCGCGATCGTCAGATTGTCCAAGGCGTTCAGATGCGGAAAGAGATTGAAGGCCTGGAAGACCATTCCGATGCGCCGCCGGACCCGGTCGATGTCCACGTCCGGGTCGGTGACCTCGGTCCCGGCCACCGTCACCCGGCCCGCGCTCGGCTCCTCCAGGAGATTCACACAGCGCAGCAGGGTCGACTTCCCCGACCCCGACGGCCCGATGACACACACCACCTCCCCGCGCGCCACCGAGAAGTCGATCCCGCGCAGCACCTCCAGCTCCCCGAACGACTTGCGCAGCCCCGCCACCTCGATGGCCTTCGGATCCGCCGTGTCCGGTGCCGTCGTCTCCGCCGTCACGTCACTCACCTGGCCTTCGCCGTACGGGCCTCCAGGCGCCGGACCAGCTGGCCGAGCGGGAGGGTGATCACGAGATAGAGCAGCCCGGCGATCAGGATCGGGGTCAGGCTCTTGTGCTCATTGAGCGCGTCCCGGCCGAAGTTGGCCAGTTCGAACTGGGTGAGGGACAGCCCCAGCAGATACACCAGCGAGGAATCCTTGGTGAGCAGGATCAGTTCATTGGTCAGCGGCGGCAGCACGATACGGAACGCCTGCGGAATGACGATGGAGACCATCGCCCGCCCGTGCGACATTCCCAGCGAACGCGCCGCCTCCGTTTGTCCCTTGGGGACCGCCTGAATTCCGGCCCGGATGGTCTCGGCCATGTACGCCGCGCCCACCAGTCCGAGCGACAGCATCACCGTGACGTTCATGTCGAGCGCGACCTCGAAGGCCAGCGGCACACCGAAACCGAGCGCGATGAACACCAGCAGACAGGGGATCCCGCGGAAGAATTCGATATACGTGACGGCGATCCAGCGGTAGGGCGGCACCGAGGACAGTCGCATCAGCGCGAGCACCAGACCGAGGGCGAGGCCGAAGCCGAAGCCGAGCAGGGTGTAGAGGACCGTATTGACCAGTGCCGTGGTGATGATCTCGGGAAAAAGCGCCTTGGCGACCTCGACGTCGAAGAACGCCATCCGCAGCTGGTGCCAGTCGGCGACCAGCGCGAAGACCACCACGGCGACGACCAGGACGCCGTACTGCACGCCGCGGATGATCCGCGCGCGCTGTCGTTTGGACACGGACATGGTGGCCGGCCTCAGCTCTGCGGGGTGGTGCCGAACCACTTCTTGTAGATCCGGTCGTACGTCCCGTCGGATTTCGCCTTCTTGATGACCTCGTTGATCTTCTTGCGCAGGACGTCGTTCCCGGTGCGCACGCCGATTCCGTAGTGCTCGCCGGTATTGAACTCCGCGTTCACCGCCGTGTCGGGATTCTGCTTCACATAGTCGAAGAGCACGCCGTTGTCATTGATGCCGGCGTCGACCTGACCGGACTTCACGGCGGTCAGCAGCAGCCCCAGATCCTCGAACTCGACGAGTTCGACGCCCTTGCCGTGGTCCTTGGCGTAGATGCCGCCGGTGGTGGCCTTCTGATAGCCGAGCTTCTTGCCCTTGAGGTCCTCGACCTTCTTGTAGGGCTTGCCCTTCTTCGTCAACAGCGCCTGGGTGGCATTGAAGTAGGGGTCGGAGAAGTCCATCACCTTGTCGCGCGCCGGCGTGATGGTCATGCCGGCGGCGGCCAGATCGCATTTGCGGATGGTGAAGTCCTGGCCGGTCTCGATGCCTTCGAAGGGGGTGTTGACGATCTCCTGCTTGATGCCCAGATCCTTGGCGACGAGGTCGACCAGATCCACATCGAACCCGACGATCTTGCCGTTCTTCTTCACCTGGAACGGTGCGTACGGAAGGTGGGTGCAGGTCTTCAGCGTTCCGGGGGACACCAGCTCCAGTCCGCCGGCCCCCTTCTTCCCGTCGGACTTGGTGCTGCTGCACCCCGCCACTACGGCGATGGCAGCAACAACGGCTATGACAGACGACGCGGAGCGAGCGGACACGGGTCCTCCAAGGCGTGATGCAGATCAACCAAGCCGTGCGTGCTGCGATGTGGCCTGCATCCTGCCACCGGCTCGGTGCGCTGTCGCCGCCCCGTCGGTTGCGTCTGTGTAACGCCTTCGGCCCGCAACCGGGCCCCGCGCCCCCGCCTCCCCGGGCGCCCCGTCAGCGGCCCAGTGCGGCCGCCACGGCGGCGATGGCGTCCGGCCCCACCCGGCAGCAGCCGCCGATGAGCCGGGCGCCGTCCGCGGCCCAGGCGGCGACCCGGTCCGCGTCGAACGCCGCACTGCCGCACCAGGCCCGCGCCGCGGCGTCCCAGCTCTCCCCGCTGTTGGGGTAGACCACCACCGGCTTGCCGGTGATCTGCGCCGCCAGCCGTACGGCCCGGTCCGCATCGTCCGGCGCGCAGCAGTTCACCCCCACCGCGATCACCTCGTCGGCGTCCGCCGCCACCGCGAACGCCTCCGCCAGCGGCTGCCCGGCACGGGTGCACCCGCCCGCGACGCTGTACGACAGATAGGCCGGCACCCCCAGTCCGCGCACCGCGCGCAGCAGCGCCCGGGCCTCCTCGGCGTCCGGCACCGTCTCCAGCGCCAGCACGTCGGGCCGCGCCGCGGCCAGCACCTCCAGGCGCGGCCGGTGGAAACGCTCCAGCGCCGCCACCGACAGGCCGTAGCGGCCGCGGTATTCGGAACCGTCCGCCAGCATCGCCCCGTACGGCCCCGCCGAGGCGGCCACATACAGCGGCCCGGCAGCCCCGCCGGCCCGCGCCCGCCCGGCCGCCTCGCGGGCCAGCTCCACGCTGCGGCCCAGTAGCTCCGCGGCCCGCTCGGCGCCGAGGCCGCGGCGCGCGAAGCCCTCGAACGTCGCCTGGTAGCTGGCGGTGATCGCGACCTGGGCCCCGGCCTCGTAGTACGCCTGATGCGCCCGCACCACGGCCGCCGGCTCGTCGGCCAGCAGCCGGGCCGACCACAGCGCGTCGCTCAGGTCGTGCCCGGCGGCCTCCAGTTGGTTCGACAGCCCCCCGTCGAGGACGACCGGGCCCGCGGCGAGGGCCTCGGTGAGCGGCGGGGACGTGCTGACCATGGTGCGAAGCCTCCCGGTGCGGTCCGGACGCGTGCGGTGTGCGCCCCTCGTCATGAGCGTAGTGCCGCCCGCTGACAGTGCCCCCGGGCGGCAGCCCGCGCGCCCGGGGGCGGCTCAGCGCAGCGACGAGAACACGAACGAGAACCGCGCCGGGGCCACCTCCAGCCGGTGCCGCGGCAGCACCCCCGGCCCGCACGACTGGCTGCCGATCCCGTGCTGCGCATGGTCGAGATGGAGCCACAGGTCCTCGCCGGGCCGCAGGTCCGTGGTGTGGCGGGCCGCCGTCAGCTCCTCGGCCGACCAGCGGCGGGCGGTGAAGAAGAAGTCCGGGTCGCCCTCGATCCGCAGGCCCGAGCCGTCCGTACGGGTCAGCTCCGCCCAGCGCACCCCCGGCCGCGCACCGTTCTCCTGCGGCCGCACATACGGCGTCTGCAGCGCCTCCACCGGCATCGACCAGCGGCCGACGCGGGCGGCGGCCCGGGTGTCGGGATAGCCCTCGCCGGGCCCACCGCCGAACCACTCGGCGCGCCCCAGGCTGCCGCACACCAGCATCCGCACCCCGAGCCGCGGCAGCGGAACCGGCCAGTCGCCCTCCGGTTCGACGCTCAACTCCAGCCGCAGCCGGTCGCCTTGGGCCGTCCAGTGGTAGACCGCCCACAGCGCGAGCGGCGAGCCGGCCGGGGCGATCCGGGTCCGTACCCGCACGGCGTCCGCACCGGTCTCCACGGCATCGACGCGATGCCGCATCCGGTGCAGCCCGATCCGCCGCCACTCGGTGGCCGGCCGCGGCCCCGGCTGCCAGGGCGCGGCCTCGTCGTTGTCGGTCGGCGCCCGCCAGACGTCCAGCCGGGGGCCGCCGATCCGGAAGCCGTCCAGATAGCCGAGCGTCCCCGTGGCGGCGTCGAAGGTTCCCGGGCCCAGGACGATCACATTGCCTTCACCGCGGCGTGGGGTGGCGGTGGCCGTCCAGGAGGCGGCGGGGCGCGGGCCGGCCGGCAGCTGCCCCCAGGCGACCTCGTGCCCGGCCGGTGCCCAGGCGGTGTCCTCGTCCAGCACCGCCGTCACCGTCCACAGCGCCTCCCCGTCGTCGCCCGGCTCGACCGGCGGCGTCGGCAGCGGGACCGTCGCCCAGGCACCGGGCGCCAGCGGCGGTACGTCCAGCCGGCCGTGCCCGCGCAGCTCGCCCGCCACCTCGTAGATCCAGCGGAAGCGGAGATGACCGAGGCCGGCGAAGTCGTAGCGGTTGGTGAACCGGACCGCGCCCGGGTGGCCCTCGTCGTCGGTCTCGGCCTCGATCCGCACCGGTTCGATGACCTTCGCGAACTCCAGCAGGCCCGGCGAGGGCACCCGGTCGGGGAAGACCAGCCCGTCGCAGACGAAGTTCCCGTCGTGCACCTCTTCGCCGAAGTCGCCGCCGTAGGCATAAAAGAGCTCACCCGCGGGCGTCCGCTGCCGCAGCCCGTGATCGATCCACTCCCAGACGAAGCCGCCCTGGCAGCGCGGGTACCGCTCGAACAGCCGCTGGTACTCGCTCAGCCCGCCCGGACCGTTGCCCATGGCATGCGCGTACTCACAGAGGAGGAAGGGCAGGTGCCGACGGCGGGCGTCCAGCTCCGGGTCGGGCAGCGGCTCCTCGGCGCGCTGCCCGATGCGTGCCACCTCGGCGTGGTCGGCATACATCCGGGAGTAGACATCGGTGTCGGCGCAGCTCGGGTCGCCCTCGTAGTGCAGGGGGCGGGACGGGTCGCGCTCCCGCATCCAGGCGGCCATGGCGGACAGCCCGCGTCCCGTGCCGCACTCGTTGCCCAGCGACCACAGCACGATGCTGGGGTGGTTCTTGTCCCGCTCGACCATCCGCCGGGCCCGGTCGAGCAGCGCCGGCTCCCAGCGCGGGTCGTCGACCGGATTGTCCCGCCAGCCCTGCTGGGCGAACCCGTGCGTCTCCAGATCGCACTCCTCGACGACCCACAGCCCCAGCTCGTCGCACAGGTCGAGGAAGGCGGGGTCCGGCGGATAGTGGCTGGTGCGCACCGCGTTGATGTGGTGCCGCTTCATCAGCAGCAGATCGCCGCGCATCGTCTCGGGGTCGAGGGCGCGCCCGTGACGCGGATGGAACTCGTGGCGGTTGACGCCGCGCAGCAGGATCCGGCGGCCGTTGACCTTCAGCAGCCCGTCCTCGACGCGGACCGTGCGGAACCCGATCCGCAGCGGGATCCGCTCGCCGGGGGTGACCAGTTCCCCGTCGTAGAGATGCGGGTCCTCCGCCGTCCAGGGGCGCACCGGCACCGTCGCGTGCTCCCCGGTCGGCAGGTCGAGGCCGAGTGCCGGGACATGCACCCGGCCGGCCGGAGTGCACTCCACCCGCAGGGTGCCGTGGCCGGTGCGGTGGTCGAACCCGGCGTGGACGAAGTGGTCGGCGACCGAGCCCTCCGGACGCCGGTGCAGCGTGACGTTCCGGAAGATGCCGGGCAGCCACCACTGGTCCTGGTCCTCCAGGTAGCTGCCCGACGACCACTGGTGGACCCGCACCGCCAGCACATTGCGGCGCGGCCGCAGCAGCTGCCCCACCTCGAATTCGTGCGGCAGCCGGCTGCCCTTGAAGTGGCCCAGGTCCTGCCCGTTGAGCCAGACCCGGGCACAGGACTCCACCCCGGCGAAGTGCAGCACGGCGGGCCCCTCGCCCCACCCCTCCGGCAGATCGAAGACCCGCCGGTGATCGCCCGTCGGGTTCTCGTCCGGCACCCGTGGCGGATCGACCGGGAAGGGGTAGGCGGTGTTGGTGTAGACGGGCGCGCCGTTCGGCCGCGCCCCGCTGCCCTCGAAGGGGCCGTCGGCGGCGGAGCGCCCCTGGAGCACCCAGTGGCCGGGCACCCGCAGGTCCTGCCACTGCGCGTCGTCGAAGTCCGGCCGGGCGAACGAGTCGTCCTCGGCGGTGGCGCCCGCCGAGAGCCGGAACCGCCAGGTGCCGTGCAGCGAGAGCCGGGCGGCGTCCGATCCCGCGTACCAGGCGCGGGGCGGCAGGACCCCGCTGCCCGGTGCGCGGTCCTCGTAGTACGGGGGCGGGGAGTGCTCGGGGGCGCCGGGGCGGGGCGGTGCGCCGTCCGCCTCGGCGGCGGTCCGGGGTGCGGCTGCGGGCGACGTGTCGTGCGGCGAGGTGCCGGTCACTGGTCCTCCTGCTGCGGGCGACGTGCCGGGCGGTGGGGGATCAGTTCAGCGAATCATGAGCGGCCGCACGGCGCAGCAGGATGGGGAGGATTCGACCGGGCCGCGAGCTGAGCCGTCCTCCCTGCCCCCGGGGTCCGCTCAGCCCTCTACCGACAACACCGCCCACGCGGCCGCCGGATCGTCCGCGGCCGGCCCCGCGGGTACCCACTGACCGCCTTCCCTGCGAAACGGCCACCAGCGGCCGTCCCGCCCGTAGCGGATCTGGGCCGTACCGCCGTCCGCCGTCCAGCGGTTGCCGGACGCCCGCAGTGGTGGCCGGGCCGCGCCGTCCTCCACGGCGGGCGCGAGCCGGCCGGCCGTCCGGGCCAGTACCTCCGGCTCCGGCGTCCACTCCTCCTCCAGGGCCGCGAGCCCGGCCGTACCTCCCAGCTCCCAGGCCCGTACGGCCGCCGCCAGACCCGCCGCGTCCCGCCCCGACCCGGCCGCCAGCCGCGCCGAGCGGGCCGCCCCGGGACCGGCCGCCGCCAGCCGCACGGCATCCTGGGCGGGCGTCAGGGCGGGCAGGATCGGACTGTCCGGATGCCAGGGGGAGAGGGCGTCCGTCAGCATCCCCTGGGCACGCGCCGCCGCGTCCCCGATCAGGAACTCCAGCGCGGCCACGTCCACTCCGGGCGCGGGCGGGGTGCCGCCGCCGAGCACCGGCGGGGGACCCGGCGCGTCGACCGGCGGCGGTGCCACGAGCGGCGGCAGGATGTCACCCGCCGCATACGCCTCGGCCGCCGGCACCCCCGCGTCCGGCCGTTCCGCCGCCGCGCCGACCGGTATCGCGGCCCGCGCGCCGCCGCGCGCCTGCACCGCGTCGAGCAGTTCCCGCTCGCCCCGGCCGCGCAACAGCAGCAGGACGAACGGGTCCTGGTCCAGCAGCCGCGCCAGCTGATAGCAGAGCGCGGCCGTATGCGCGCAGTGGTCCCAGGCGCCGCAGCTGCACTCGGGCTCCAGGTCGCCGATGCCCGGCAGGAGTTCGATCCCGGCGGCACTCGCGTCCTCGACCAGGACGGGCGGCAGGTCGTGGTCCAGCAGCGCCGCGAGATGCCCGGCCCGGCCCGCGACCAGGTCCGCAAGGCGCTCCCAGTGCACCCCGCTCAGCTGCTGCACCAGCACGTCGGAGCGGTGCCGTGTGTGGTCGCGGTCCTGGACGACCGCGGTGATCCGGCCGGGCCGCACCGACACCGCGCCGACCGCACCCGCCCGCGCGTAGCGCCGTCCCAGCGCGAGCTGCGCCCCGTCCAGCGCGGTGTCCTCCAGCGCCTTGAGCCACGCCTGCCCCCACCAGCTCCTGGCGAAGGCGCGCCCCCGCGCCACCGGCAGTGCGCCGAACGTCCGCTCGGCGGCGCCGGTTTCCCTCTCGTACCGCGGCATCGATCCCCCGTCCCCGTGCACGGTCATCGTTCGTTCCCCCGCAGTGCGACCAGGTCCGCCAGCTCGGCGTCGGTGAGTTCGGTCAGTGCGGCCTCGCCGGACCCCAGCACCGCGTCGGCCAACTGCTGCTTACGGCAGAGCATGTCGGCGATCCGGTCCTCGATCGTGCCCTCCGTGACGATCCGGTGGACCTGCACCGGCCGGGTCTGCCCGATGCGGTACGCGCGATCGGTGGCCTGCGCCTCGACGGCCGGGTTCCACCAGCGGTCGAAGTGCACGACGTGCGAGGCCCTGGTGAGGTTCAGGCCGGTGCCCGCCGCCTTCAGCGAGAGCAGGAACACCGGTGCCGCGCCCTCCTGGAAGCGGCGCACCAGCTCCTCCCGGCGGGCCACCGGCGTCCCGCCGTGCAGGAACTGCGTGGCCACCCCGCGCCCCGCCAGATGGGCCGCCAGCAGCCGCGCCATCCGCACATACTGCGTGAACACCAGGACGCCGGCGCCCTCGGCCAGGATGGCGTCCAGCAGTTCGTCCAGCAGCTCCACCTTCCCCGACCGTCCCCGGATCCGCACTGCCCCCGCCACCTGGCCGTCTTCCCCGGGGCCGGCTTCCTTCAGGTACTGCGCGGGGTGGTTGCAGATCTGCTTGAGCGAGGTGAGCAGCTTGACCACCAGGCCGCGCCGGGCGAATCCGTCCGTCCCGGCGATCTCGTCGAGCCCCTCGCGCACCACGGCCTCGTACAGTCCCGCCTGTTCCGTGGTCAGCGCCACCGCATGGTCGGTCTCCGTCTTGGACGGCAGCTCCGGTGCGATCCCCGGATCGGACTTGCGCCGGCGCAGCAGGAACGGCCGCACCAGCCGCGCGAGCCGCTCGGCCGCCTCGGGGGACGCCGCGGCGCCGCCCTCGACCACCCGCGCATAGCGGGTACGGAACCGGCCCAGCGGGCCCAGCAGTCCGGGCGTCGTCCAGTCCAGGATCGCCCACAGCTCGGACAGGTTGTTCTCCACCGGCGTACCGGTCAGCGCCACCCGCGCCCGGGACGGAACGGTCCGCAGGGCCTTGGCGGTCGCGGAGGAAGGGTTCTTGATGTGCTGCGCCTCGTCGGCGACGACCAGCCCCCAGTCCACGGCCGCCAGCTTCCCGGCGTCGAGCCGCATCGTCCCGTACGTGGTCAGCACGATCTCGCCGTCCGCCGGCCCGGCCAGGCTGCGCCGCCCGGCGTGGAAGCGGCGTACGGGGGTGCCCGGCGCGAACTTCTCGATCTCCCGCTGCCAGTTGCCCATCAGGGAAGTGGGGCAGACGACGAGCGTGGGACCGGCGGTGCCGGGGTCGCTCTGGCGGTGCAGATGAAGGGAGATGAGCGTGATCGTCTTCCCCAGTCCCATGTCGTCGGCGAGACAGGCGCCCAGCCCCAGCGAGGTCATCCGGTGCAGCCAGCCCAGCCCGCGCACCTGGTAGTCGCGCAGCGTGGCGCGGAGCGCCGCCGGCTGCCGGACGGGCTCGGCGTCGCCGCCCTCCTGGGCGCTGAGCAGGTCGCGCAGCCGGGCGAGCGGGCCGGCCGCCGTCACCGCCACCCGGTCGCCGTTGCTGTCCTCGGCGCTGCCGGTGAGCGCGGCGCCGAGCGCGTCGAGCGGGGCGATCTCCCGGTCCCGGCGGTCCCGGGCGGCCCGTACCGCCTCCGGGTCGACCAGCACCCACCGGTCGTGCAGCCGCACCAGTGGCCGCCCCGCCTCGGCGAGCCGTTCCAGTTCGGCCCGCTCCACCTCCCGGCCGCCCACCGCGAACCGCCAGCTGAAGGACAGCAGGGAACGCTCGGACAGCAGGGAGGGCAGCCCCGCCGGCCCGGCCGCCCCGGTACCGTCCTGCGCGTCGGCCGAGCCGACCACGGCCCGGCTGGTCAGCGTGCTCACCAGACCCTCGGGCCAGTGCACCTGCACGTCGGCGGCGGCCAGCGCCCGGCCGGCCGGCCCGAGCAGTTCGGTGATCTCCTCGTCGGCGAGGTCCAGCGCATCGGGCACCGCCGCGGACAACAACGGGGTGAGCGGCGCCCAGGCCTGGGCCGCACGGCGCAAGGTCAGCAGGGTGTCCCGCCGCGCGCGCGGCCCGAAGGCCTGCCCGGCCGGTGTGGCGCCCGCCCACACCTCGGCGGCGTCCGCGCGCAGCGCGGGGTCGGTGCGGCTGTGCAGCTGGAGGACGGCGGTGAAGGAGAAGGGGGACCCCGCCCCGCTCCGCGCGTCATGTGCCGCCACCCGCAGGGAGATCCGTACCCCCGCGTCCTGCCCCGCGGCGACGTCCGCGGCCCAGGCGCGCTGTTCGGGCAGGTGCTGCGGGGCGGGCCCGGCGAAGGCCGGCGCTCCGGTGATCAGTGCGGCGGCGGGGGAGCGGGGCAGTCCGTCCGCCACCGCGTCGAGGAACGCCCGTAGCTGACGCTCGGGATCCGGCAGCGCCACCGGGTCGGTGCCGGGGAGCGGGACGGCGTGGGCGGACGGCGGCATCGCGGCCGCGAGGTCGCGCAGCCGGGCGAGGTCCGCCGGGTCGAGTGGCCCCAGCCGCCAGGCGTCGTACCCGGCGGGACTCAGCCCGGGCAGGATCCGACCGCGCGCCGCGAGCTGGAGTGCCAGCAGGGACGCGGTGCCCCAGAAGGCGGCGGCCGGATGGGTGGCCCGGGCCGCTCGCGCGCGGGTGAGCACCGGCACGGCGTCGGCGACCGGCAGGACCTGGGCCGGGACCTCGCACAGCGCCACCCCGCCGTCCGCGTCCGGGTCCGGCAGGGCCACCGTCAGCACTTCCTCCGCCGGTCCGTCCCCGCCGCCTTCCCGGTCCGCGGGGGCCTCCTCCTCCGGGAGGCCGCCGTCGTGACGCCAGAAGGCGACCCGCCCTTCCCGCGGTGGATCCGACGGGAGGAAGACCGCGGCGCAGTGGACGAGCGCACGGAGCTGAGTGGGCGTGACCGCCGGGGGAGATGTCACGGGATGCGACTCCTCAAATTTGACTACTGGCCCCTGAAGCGCCCGAGAGTACCCGACCGCACGCCGTTGCATGGAACCTGCGGCGCGCGATCGGCGTTCAATGGAGTACACAGAGCGCGGCAGGCGCCGCGGAAGGGGCGTGAAGGATGTCCACACAGGCGAAGGTCGCGGTCGGCGGGGTCGCGGTGGGAGTGATCCTGCTGTGGCTGCTGCCTTTCTGGGCGGCCCTCTTGGTCATGGTCGGGGTCCCGGCCGTCGCGTATCTGACGCTCGACTCCTCCCAGCGGCGCCGGCTGCGCCGCGTCGGCCGCAAGCAGATCGGCCGCTGAGCGAGCGGCCCCGTGCGCGCGGCCCCGCGCCCTCGCGGCAGTTGGGCCGCCCCGGCAGCCGGTGACGGGCCCGCACGGCGAGCGGCAGGGCCCGTACGGCCAGCGGCAGGGCTGGTACGCGACAGCCGGTGGGCGGTGCCCCGGAGGCGGCCTGCCGGGGCGCTCGCCCTGACCGACCCGCGGCCCGGGCCCGGGGCCCGGAGGTGCCGGACCAGCTCAGACCGGCCGTACCGCCAGCTCGTCCAGCGACGTGAGCAGACCGGGCAGTTCGGGCCCCCGGCCCACCGGGTGCACCTCTCCCGGCTCCTCGTCCAGCAGCACGAACGCAATGTCATCGGTGCGGGCGACCATGCTCCAGCCGGGCCCGTCGACCCGCAGCGTGCGCGCCTCACCGGCTGCGAACGACGACCGCACCCGCCCGGGCGGCGGCGGATCGGTCACATAGGCGCGCGCCTCGTCCAGCACCCGCCGCACCCCTTGGTGCGCCTCGTCGCCCGGCTCGGCGAAGGCCTCGTCGTTGTCCACCTGCTCGCGCCACGCCGCCCACTGCATGGCGATCTCGTCCGCACCGAGCCGTCGTTGCGCAGGTCCCCACGCCTCGGCGTCCGGTGGGGCCAGCGGCGCCGGGTCGCCCTCCTGCGGTGGTGGATCGTGCGGGGCCGGCACTTCCGGCGCCGCGACGGCGAGGGCGAGCGGCCATCCGGGAAGCGCTCCGACGATGCTGCTCTCCCCGGGCGAGAGGTCGTACTCCATCCCGCAGTCCCAGGCCGCGATCGCACAGGCCACCAGCGACACATCCTCCGTCGCCACCGTCCAGCGGGCGCCGTCACCGTCCTGGCCGAGGACCAGTCCGTAGCCCTCCGCGTACGGTTCGAGGCCGAGACCCGCACACACCTCGGGGTAGTCGTCGCCGAGCACGCTCGGGAACTGCGCGGGCGTCAGCAGCACCGCCGTCAGCACGAACAACTGGTCGTTGTCGGCGCTCTCGGTCGTGGGCACGCGGGGCCTCCCCCATCCAATCCGTCGCGGAGTACGTCGGCGCACCCTAATTGGCCCGGCAGGGCCTTGTCACCAGCCGTACGCTGCGCGGATGTGTTTTTGCCGGCGCGGTGTGCGGCTCGCGCGGGCGGACCACCAGGCCGCGGGTAAGGCGGCGCCGGCTTCGCGGCAGCCCTGGTGGCCGCCCCGTGGCGCCGTGGTGCGCCGCGCGAAGGGGCGCCGCCCCGATGGTGCGACGCGCTCCGACGACGCGCCGCCCAGGCCCGCCCGGCGCGCCGGAATCCGGCCACCGTACGGCCCGATCCGGCGCCCGCCAAACCCCTCAACTCCCCTCCACCGCACTAAAATCGGCCCGTCGGCAACCGAAAGGACGGATATCAGGTGCGGCGCTACGACTGGTTGCGGGAGATCCGGCGGCTCGACCCGGAGCGCGATTGCCTGCGGATCTACCGCATCATCGCGACCCACGAATTCCCCTGGGACCTGACCCGCGCCCTGGAGCTGGCGCTCTACCGCACCTACGCCGTGCCGAGCATCGGGCGGCTGCTGGCCGAGACGGCGGAGCTGACGGACCGTACGCAAAAGCGCTATGACGACACCGCCCTCCTCTTGGACGCCGTCGTCGAGCACGGCTTCGACGGTGCGGAGGGCCGGACGGCGATCCGCCGCATCAACCAGATGCACCGCGGCTACGACATCAGCAATGACGACATGCGCTACGTCTTGTGCACCTTCGTCGTGGTGCCCAAGCGCTGGCTCGACGAGTACGGCTGGCGGCGGCTGACCGCACACGAACAGCAGGCCGTCGCCGCCTACTACCGCACCCTCGGCGGGCATATGGGCATCACCGACATCCCGCGGACCTACGAGGAGTTCGAGCGCTGCCTCGACGCCTACGAGGCGGCGCACTTCGGCTGGGACGAGGGCGCCCGGCGGGTGTCGGATGCCACGCTGGATCTGATGGCGGGCTGGTACGGCCCGCTCGCCCCGGTGGTGCGCGGCGCCAGCATGGCTCTCCTGGACGACACGCTCCTGGAGGCGTTCCGATACGAACGGCCGGCCCCGGCGGTGCGCAAGACGGTCCGCACGGCGCTGAAGCTGCGCGCCCGGGCCGTGCGGCTGCTGCCGCCCCGCCGCACCCCGCACTACGCCCGCCAGAATCCCGAGATCAAGGGCTATCCGAACGGCTTCCGGGTGGCCGAACTCGGCACCTTTCCCACCGCCCGCCGCACCGGCGGCTGCCCGGTCCCGCACGGGGAGGGCCCGGCGGCAACCTGAGGCGCCCTCGGCGCCTTTGCCCCCGGGCCCAGGCTCATCCCTGCCGGACGGCCAGCGCCAGATAGCGGGCGTCCTCGTCCTCGTACCGGATGAGCTCCCAGCCGGCGGTGGCGAGGAGGGGCCGCAGATTCGGCTCCGCCCGCAGATCGTCGGGGGTGATCGGGCGGCCCTTGCGGGCGGCGAGGGCGGCCCGCCCGATGGGGTGGAAGAGCGCCAGCCGGCCGCCTGGGCGGACCACCCTGGCGAATTCGGTGAGGCCGCCCGCCGAGTCCGGCAGATGGGACAGCAGACCGGAGGCGAAGACCGCGTCCAGCGCGGCGTCCGGCAGCGGCAGCCGGGTCACGTCCGCGACCACCAGCGCCGCGTCACGGTCCCGCCCGGCCCGCACGGCGGCCTGCAGCATCTCGGGCGTCAGATCCGCGCCCAGCACCGTCCCGTTCGGGCCCACGGCCGCCCGCAGCGCGGACAGCGCGCGCCCCGTACCGCAGCCAGCGTCCAGGACCCGCTCGCCCTCTTCGAGGCCCAATGCGGCGACTCCGGCGGCGAAGGCGGGGCCGTCGCCGGGGAACTTGGTGTCCCAGCCGGCTGAGCGGGCGGCGAAGAACGCCCGGACCTCGTGCGGCCGGTCGGCGTGGTGGTCGGTCACCGGGCTCCTCCGGGGGCGGGACGGTCGGCGGGGGCGACTGTACAGGCGTACCGGGTGCCCGCGACGGTCAGGACCTCCAGGAGGACCGCCGCCCACGGAGCGACGCCCCGGCCATCGGCGACACCTGTCGGAGCCGCCGCGGTGGGTGTACCGTGCCGCTCCTGCGATTGCTGCTGAGCCATGCACGCATGATCTCGCACCCGCCGGCGCCGCAGCGGACGAACGCCGGGCGCGGCCGGCGGGTTGTGGCCCCGGAGCCTTTGGGCGGGTGCCGCGGCGGCCGGCTACCACGAAAATCAGGGCAGTTGCGCTTCTTGATCGGAAGACGTGGTGGCTTTGGTGAATCCGCGGACATCTCGGTCAACGGGCGGTACGGTCCTCGCCATGGATTTCGGACGGCGCTCTGCCGCCGAAGGCTCCTCTCGCCGAGCCGTGGATCCGTATACCCCGTGACGCGCAGGACCCTTGCACCTGGAGGAGACGGCCGATGAACGGCGCACAGGGGGCCCCGGAGGGCGCAGCCCCGGGCCTCGACCCCGAGTTGACCCTGAAAGTCTTAGTCGCGGGCGGCTTCGGCGCCGGCAAGACGACCCTGGTGGGCTCGGTCAGCGAAATCCACCCGCTGCGCACGGAGGAACGCCTCACCGAGGCGGGCGAGACCGTGGACGACACCGGGGGAGTGGACCTCAAGGAGAGCACCACGGTGGCGATGGACTTCGGCCGCATCACCATCCGGCAGGGCCTGTCCCTCTACCTCTTCGGCACCCCGGGACAGGACCGCTTCTGCTTCCTGTGGGACGACCTGTCGGAGGGCGCGCTGGGCGCCGTGGTGCTGGCCGACACCCGGCGCCTGGAGGACTGCTTTCCGGCGGTCGACTACTTCGAGCGCCGCTCGATCCCGTTCCTGGTCGCCGTCAACTGCTTTGCCCAGTCGCATTCCTACGGCGCCGACGAGGTCTCCCGCGCCCTGGACCTGGACCGTGGGACCCCGGTCGTGCTCTGCGACGCACGCGATCGCGACTCCGGCAAGGAAGTGCTGGTCCGGCTCGTCGAGCACGCGGGGCGGTGGCGCTCCGACCGGGTCCTGGACCCGGTGGGGTGACCGGCGCCGGGGGCGCGGGCAGGGCACGGACGCCGGACGCCCGCGCCACCCGCACCCTCAGTCGGCCAGTGCTGCCACCGCGACGACCTTGTCGATCCTGACCCGTACCACCAGTTCGCCGGGCACGCCGTTGCGAGCGCCGTACTCCTCCGCACGGTCCTCGCCCATGTAACGGGCCGCGATCCGTGTCGCCCAGTGGCGCAGGTCCGCCGGCTCGCTGCTGGTCTCCGCGGTCCCGTGGACGACCGCGAAGGAAAACGGCGGCCTGTCGTCGTCGACGCACAGCGCGACCCGGCCGTCACGAGCCAGGTTGCGGCCCTTGACCGTGTCCTCACCGGTGTTGAACACCAACTCGTCACCGTCCATGAGGAACCACACCGGTGCGACATGCGGGCTGCCGTCGGCCCGTACGGTCGCCAGCTTGCCGGTACGGGTTCCCTCGGAAAGGAACCTCTGCCACTCGTCCTTCGTCATCTTGTGTGCCATGCGGACATCCTCATCCATGGGGCGCGGACACGCGCCGCGTGGCACGCCGGCTGTGGGCCGCTTGCCGAGACGGCAGAGGTGGGACAGGCTGGCTGGGCAGTCCGCGGACGGACCGGGGCTGCCGTCCGGCCGGAAGTGCGGTGAGGACACGGGGAGGAAGCGGCAATGGCATTGAGCAGCGGACTCGACTGGCTGCTGGACGACCTGACCAAGCGGGTGGAGAAGGTACGGCACGCGTTGGTGCTCTCCAACGACGGGCTGGTGACCGGGGCGAGCGAACAACTGCAGCGGGAGGACGCCGAGCATCTCGCGGCGGTCGCCTCGGGACTGCACAGCCTGGCGAAGGGCTCGGGGCTCCACTTCGGCATCGGCCGGGTGCGCCAGACGATGGTGGAGTTCGACGACGGGGTGCTGTTCGTGACGGCGGCGGGCGACGGCAGCGCCCTGTGCGTGCTGGCGGGCGCCGAGGCCGACATGGGCCAGATCGCCTACGAAATGACGCTGCTGGTCAATCGCGTCGGGGAGCATCTGGGGGTCGCGGTCCGCCAGCCGGAGAGTTATCCACAGATCTGAGGCGGGGGTTGACCCACTGTCATCGCCTGCGGCTATGGTCGTCACTGTCAGTGATCGACCGAGGTGTCGGGGGAACGACATGACAGTGATGTGTGACGGGCAGCAGACGCTCACGACGGGGCGAGCGGCCCGCGAACTGGAGCTGAGGACCGGCGAGTTCGAGCTCGCCCTCCAGCTCGGAGAAGTACGGACGGTCCCGGTCGGGCGCGATGACCGGCCGGGAGGGGCCGGCTCGCTCGGCCGGCGCCGGGTCCCGGCGGAGGAGATCGCCCGACTCCAGGCCGAGCCGGGCTTTCCGGAAGCCCTCCGCGACCGGATCCGCGCGGTCAGCACGACCGAGGCCGCCGCGCTGATGGGCATCGGGCCCGGCCGGGTGATGCGGCTGACCCGGGCCGGCTGCTTCGGCCCCGTCCGGTTCTACGTGAATCGCTACGGCGCGGTGGTCTGGCTCTATCTCGCGTCCGAGGTCACCGGCTTCGCCGAGCGTGAACCCGCACTCCTGCGGGGCAACACACCCGCGGCGATGCGGGTGATGCTCGACAGCGGACAGGACTGGCGGGCCCGCCAGTGGCGCAGTCGGCGGGTCGCCCAGCTCATGGGGCAGACCGATGACCCCTGGGAATCGGCTGCGGTGATCGCCGCGGTGCTGCCGCCGGAGGAGCTGGCCTCGGTGGCCGAGGATCCGCTGGAGCGGTCCCTTCTGCGCCGGCTCCGGCCCACCCTGGCGTCCGTGATCACGGTGACCCCGGCCGCCCGGGAATCCTTTGAACGGGTGGTGACGGCGGAGGAGTTCGACGAGGTGTTGTGGTACCGCGTCAACCTCTCCCGGGGCCTGGAGCGGGCGCGCCGGGAAGACCCGGGACGGCTGCGGACCCCGGCCGCCACGGCCTCCGCCACCCGCCCGGGTCAGCCGCCGAGCTTCCTGAACAGCCCCTCCTGGGACGGTCGGACACGTCCCACCGTGCCCTGAACACTCCTGGGATGGATCTTGCGCGTCCCTACAGAGGGCGAAAGAGCCCTTCCTGGACGACCGAGACCAGCATCCTGCCCTCCCGGTCATAGATCCGTCCGCGGGCCAGACCACGGCCGCCGGTGGCGATCGGCGACTCCTGGTCGTAGAGGAACCACTCGTCCGCGCGGAACGGCCGGTGAAACCACATCGCATGGTCGAGCGAGGCCATGTCGAACCCGCGCGGCCCCCAGAGCGGCTCGATCGGGATGCGGACCGCGTCCAGCAGCGTCATATCGCTGGCGTAGGTCAGCGCGCAGGTGTGGACGAGCGGATCGTCGCCCAGCGGCCCTACCGCACGCATCCACACCGCGCTGCGCGGCTCGGCGCCCTGGATCTCGTCCGGGGTCCACCGCAGCCGGTCGACGTACCGGATCTCGAACGGCATCCGGCGAGCCATTCGCTCCAGGGACTCGGGCAGTTCGAGCAGGTGCTCGCGGACCTCTTCCGCAACCGTGGGCAGCTCTTCCGGGTCGGGCACCGCCCGGCGCAGCGGCAACTGGTGATCGAAGCCGGGCTCCGGCTTGTGAAAGGAGGCGGTCAGATTGAAGATCGTGCGTCCCTGCTGGACGGCGACGACCCGGCGGGTGGTGAAGGACCGCCCGTCCCGCACCCGCTCGACCTGGTACACGATCGGCACCCCGGGCCGGCCCGGCCGCAGAAAGTACGCGTGGAGCGAGTGGACCGGGCGGTCACCTTCCGTGGTCCGCCCGGCAGCCACCAGCGCCTGTCCCGCGACCTGCCCGCCGAAGACCCGCTGCAGCGATTCCTGCGGGCTGCGGCCCCGGAAGATGTTCACCTCGATCTGTTCGAGATCCAGCAGATCGACCAGCCTGTCGGCGGGATTGCTCATGACCGGAGGACCTCCGTCGCATCCTTCGGCGGCCTCGGTCGAGGCCGTCGCCTCACAACTGACCCACATCCGTGACCCGCACCACCGCGCGTCCTTCCTCGTCGGAGGCGGCCAGATCGACCTCCGCCGAGATACCCCAGTCGTGATCGCCGTTCGGGTCGGCGAAAGTCTGCCGTACCTTCCACAGCCCGTGCTCGGCATCCTCCTGGATCTGCAGGAGCTTAGGGCCACGGGCATCCGGGCCGGTGCCCAGCTCGTCGTACTCATCCCAGTAGGCGTCCATCGCCTCGCCCCAGGCGTCCGCGTCCCAGCCGGAATCGGCATCCATCTCGCCGAGCTCCTCGACCTTGTCCAGCGCCGCCAGCTCCACCCGCCGGAACAGCGCATTGCGCACCAGCACCCGGAACGCCCGCGCGTTGGAGGTGACCGGCCGGACCTGATCCGCCCGCTCCGCGGCCTGGTCCGCCGTCTCCTCCTCGGGGTTGGCGAGCTGCTCCCACTCGTCCAGCAGACTGGAGTCGACCTGCCGCACCATCTCGCCCAGCCAGGCGATGATGTCCTCGAAATCCTCGGACTTCAGGTCGTCCGGCACGGTGTGGTCCAGCGCCTTGAAGGCACTCGCCAGGTAGCGCAGGACGATTCCCTCGGTGCGCGCCAGCTCGTAGAAGGACGTGAACTCCGTGAAGGTCATGGCGCGTTCGTACATATCGCGGATGACCGACTTCGGCGACAGCGGATGGTCGCCGACCCACGGGTGGCTCTTGCGGTAGAGCCCGTAGGCGTGGAAGAGCAGCTCCTCCAGCGGCTTGGGGTACTCCACGTCCATGAGCCGTTCCATGCGCTCTTCGTATTCGACGCCGTCGGCCTTCATCTGGGCGACCGCCTCGCCGCGGGCCTTGTTCTGCTGTGCGGCCAGGATCTGCCGTGGATCGTCCAGCGTGGACTCCACGACCGAGACCATGTCCAGCGCGTAGGACGGCGACTCGGGGTCGAGCAGGTCGAACGCGGCGAGTGCGAAGGTCGACAGCGGCTGGTTGAGCGCGAAGTCCTGCTGCAGATCCACGGTCAGCCGGACGATCCGGCCCTCCGCGTCCGGCGTCGTCAGCCGCTCCACGATCCCGCCGTCCAGCAGCGAGCGGTAGATGGCGATGGCCCGCCGGATGTGCCGGAGCTGGTTCTTGCGCGGCTCGTGGTTGTCCTCAAGGAGCTTGCGCATCGCGTCGAACGCATTGCCAGGACGCGCGATCACGGACAGCAGCATCGCGTGCGTCACCCGGAAACGCGAGGTCAGCGGCTCCGGATCGGACGCGATCAGTTTCTCGAAGGTGTTCTCACCCCAGTTGACGAAGCCCTCCGGCGCCTTCTTGCGCACCACCTTCCGGCGCTTCTTGGGGTCGTCGCCCGCCTTGGCCAGCGCCTTCTCGTTCTCCACGACATGCTCGGGGGCCTGCGCGACCACGAAGCCCGCGGTGTCGAAACCGGCCCGCCCGGCACGGCCCGCGATCTGATGGAACTCCCGCGCCCGCAGCGTCCGCACCCGCGACCCGTCGTACTTCGTCAGCGCGGTGAACAGCACCGTACGGATGGGGACATTGACGCCCACGCCGAGAGTGTCCGTACCGCAGATGACCTTCAACAGGCCCGCCTGCGCGAGCTTTTCGACGAGCCGGCGGTACTTCGGCAGCATCCCCGCGTGGTGCACGCCGATGCCGTGGCGGACGTACCGCGACAGGTTCCGGCCGAACTTCGTGGTGAACCGGAAGTTCCCGATGAGCTGCGCGATTTCGTCCTTCTCGGCACGCGTACACATATTGATGCTCATCAGGGCCTGGGCCCGCTCCACGGCGGCGGCCTGAGTGAAGTGCACGATGTAGACGGGGGACTGGCGGGTCTCCAGCAGCTCGGTGAGCGTCTCGGTCATTGCCGTCGTGCGGTACTCGTACGACAGCGGCACCGGTCGCGTCGCCGAGCGCACCAGCGACGTCGGCTTCCCCGTGCGCCGGGTCAGATCCGCTTCGAAGCGCGACATGTCGCCGAGCGTCGCCGACATCAGAACGAACTGCGCCTGCGGCAGTTCGAGCAGCGGAATCTGCCAGGCCCAGCCGCGGTCCGGCTCCGCATAGAAATGGAACTCGTCCATCACGACCTGGCCGATGTCCGCGTCCTTGCCGTCCCGCAGCGCTATCGAGGCGAGGACCTCGGCGGTGCAGCAGATGACCGGTGCGTCGGCGTTGACCGAGGCGTCGCCGGTGAGCATGCCGACGTTCTCGGTGCCGAACAGCTTGCACAGGTCGAAGAACTTCTCCGAGACCAGTGCCTTGATGGGCGCGGTGTAGAAGGTGACCTGATCGTTGGCGAGGGCGGTGAAGTGCGCACCGGCCGCCACCAGGCTCTTACCGGAGCCGGTGGGGGTGGACAGGATGACGTTCGCCCCCGAGACCACCTCGATCAGCGCCTCCTCCTGGGCAGGGTAGAGCGAGATGCCCTGCTGCTCGGCCCAACCCGAAAAGGCTTCGAAGAGGGCATCGGGGTCGGCGTCGTTCGGCAGATGATCGATGAGGGTCACGCCCCCCATACTGCCTGTCTTCGGCCCGGATCAGGGAACCGGCGGCTCACAGGGAGATCAACCGAAGGCCGTCGACCCCGGAACCCGGCTGGTCCACCGGCCCCGGACCCGCCCGACTCCGGACCCGCCCCTGGCCCGATACACCCCTCTGGCATCCCTGAGCTGCACAAAAGCCCGCCTCCGCGACTCAGGCCACAGAGCGGTGCGGCTCGGCACCCTCACGTTCCGTACCAGGACGTGGACGCATCGTCGCCCCCGAGGGTCACCCGTCGTGCCCCGGCCGGTCGACACGTGGCAGACATCACGCACCGCATGCGACGTGCACCCCCGGCGGAGAAAACACCCACCTTGATCAATGCCCGCCCACCCTGACGGGCGTCGGTACTGACAGGCGTCGGCCCTGACGGGCGTCGGCACCGATGGTCATCCGCACTGATCGGCATCCCAAGGCTGTCCTCCCCAAGGCCGTCCTCCCCAAGGCCGTCCTCCCCGAGGCCGTCCTCCCCGAGGCCGTCCTCCCCGACCAAGGCCGCGCCCTGTCCAACCAAGGGCCGCCCTCCCGCCCCGTCCGAAGTGCCGGAGTTGCTCTCGTCCCTCGTCGTCCCCTGTCCGGAACGCCGGTGTCGGTGTCGTCCCCCGTCATCCACTCTCGCCCCGTCCCCTGCAACCCGACGCCCCACCCCCACCGTCCAGGGAGATCATCTGACGCTACGCTGAGTCGCCGAACGGGCGTCAGGGGCGCAGCTCAAGGGGCGCGCGAGGCATTTGGGGCGCGCAGGAGACGACGCGCAAGAGAAGAGGGTGGGAGCACATCATGATGGGACCGGCGCACTCGCTGTCCGGGGCCGCGGCCTGGCTGGGGGTGGGTGCGGGGGCCGCTGCCGCCGGGTACCCGATGCCCTGGCCGGTGCTCGTCTGCGGGGCGCTGATCTGTGCGGGAGCGGCGCTGGCCCCGGACCTCGACCACAAGTCCGCGACCATCTCGCGGGCCTTCGGTCCGCTCTCGCGGATTCTGTGCGAAGTGGTCGACGCCCTCTCGCATGCCGTCTACAAGGCGACCAAGATGCGCGGTGATTCGAACCGCAACGGCGGGCACCGGACGCTCACCCACACCTGGCTGTGGGCCGTGCTGGTCGGCGGCGGGATGTCGTTGCTGGCGATGCAGGGCGGTCGTTGGGCGGTGCTCGGCATCCTCTTCGTCCATATGGTGCTCGCCATCGAGGGGCTGCTGTGGCGGGCGGCGCGGGTCTCCAGCGACGTGCTGGTGTGGCTTTTGGGCGCTGCCGCGGCCTGGATTCTGGGCGGCATTCTCGACCAGCCGGGCAACGGCGCGAGTTGGCTGTTCACCGAGCCGGGACAGCAGTACCTCTGGCTGGGCCTGCCGGTCGTCCTGGGGGCGCTGGTCCATGACATCGGCGACGCCCTGACGGTCTCGGGCTGTCCCGTCCTGTGGCCGATCCCGATAGGCCGGAAGCGCTGGTACCCCGTCGGCCCGCCTCAGGCCATCCGCTTCAAGGCGGGCAGCTGGGTGGAGTTGAAGGTGCTGATGCCGGCGTTCATGCTGCTGGGCGGCCTCGGCGGGCTGGGCGCACTCGGCTATATCTGACGTGCCCGGCGAGCCGCCCGAGGGCCGACGTGGACACGGGGAGAGGGCGGCGGTGCGGGAGGCCCCGTAGCCGCCCGCACTTCTTCGGCCCGCGGCAAGCCGAAGGCTGACGCGGAGACGGCGGCGGGTGCGCGAACCCCCGCCGCCCGCACCAGCCTCAGCCGTGCCAAGACCGCCAGAGTGCCGCGTAGGCGCCCTCGGCGGCGACCAGTTCGTCGTGGCTGCCCAGTTCGCTGATCCGGCCGTCCTCGACGACCGCGATCACATCGGCGTCGTGCGCGGTGTGCAGCCGGTGCGCGATCGCCACCACCGTACGGCCGTCCAGCACCCTGCCCAGCGAACGCTCCAGATGGCGGGCCGCCCGCGGGTCGAGCAGGGACGTCGCCTCGTCCAGGACGAGGGTGTGCGGATCGGCGAGGACCAGCCGGGCCAGCGCGATCTGCTGTGCCTGGGCAGGGGTCAGCGCATGGCCGCCGGAGCCGACCTCGGTGTCCAGCCCCTGGTCCAGGGCCCGTGCCCAGCCGTCGGCGTCCACCGCGCCGAGTGCGGCCCACAGTTCGGCCTCGCCCGCCGTGGCCCGCGCCAGCCGGAGGTTGTCGCGCAGTGAGCCCACGAAGACATGGTGTTCCTGGTTGACCAGCGCCACCTCCTCGCGGATCCGCTCGGCCGGCATCGCGGAGAGCTCGGCCCCGCCGAGGGTGACGGCGCCGGTGCGGGGCCCGTAGATACCGGCCAGCAGCCGGCCCAGCGTCGATTTGCCCGCGCCGGACGGCCCCACCAGCGCCAGCCGGCTCCCGGGCCGGATCCGCAACGAGACCTCGCGCAGCACGTCCACGTCCGCGCGGTAGCCGAAGCTGACCCGGTCGGCGTGTACGTCACGGCCGTCGGGGAACCGCTCCGGATCCGCGGCCTCCGGTTCGATCTCCCGGACGCCGACGAGCCGCGCAATGGACACCTGGGCCACCTGCAGTTCGTCGTACCACCGCAGGATCATGCCGACCGGCTCGATCATCATCTGCGACAACAGCGCCCCCGTCGTCAGCTGCCCCGGAGTGATCCAGCCGCCGATGACGAACGCCCCGCCCAGCAGCAACACCGCGCCCAGCAGCAGCACATGGGTGAGGTCGACGACCGGGAAGAGCACCGAGCGCAGAAAGAGCGTGTAGCGCTCCCACCGGGTCCATTCCTGGATCCGGCGCTCCGAGAGTGCGATGCGGCGGGCACCCAGGCGGTGCGCCTCGACCGTTCGCCCCGCGTCCACGGACTCGGTGAGCACGGCGGACACCGCGGCGTAGCCGGCCGCCTCCGAGCGATAGGCGCTCGGTGCCCGCTTGAAGTACCAGCGGCAGCCGACGATCAGCAGCGGCAGCGCGAGCACGACGGCCAGTGCGAGCGGCGGCGCGGTCACGGTGATCCCGCCGAGCAGCAGCGCCACCCACACCACGCCGATGGCCAGCTGCGGTACCGCCTCGCGCATCGCGCTGGAGAGCCGGTCGATGTCGGTGGTGATCCGCGACAGCAGATCGCCGGTGCCGGCCCGTTCCAGGACGCCCGGCGGCAGCGCCACGGACCGTACGAGGAAGTCCTCGCGCAGGTCCGCCAGCATCCGCTCGCCGAGCATCGCCCCGCGCAGCCGGACCATCCGGACGAACACCGTCTGGGCGGTCAGCGCGAGGGCGAACAGCGCCAGGGTCCATTGCAGTGGGAGGTGACGGTCGCCCGCGGACAGCTTCTCCACGACTCCGCCGAGCAAATACGGGCCGGCCATGGAAGCGGTCACCGCGGCCGCGTTCACCGCGACCAGCACGGTGAACGCCCTGCGGTGACGGCGGATCAGTTCACCGACGTAGCGGCGTACCGTGGCCGGTGAGCCGACGGGCAGGGTGGTGAGGGTCTGCGGGGCGTCCGGATCGTGTTCCGGGGGCGCCGGCACGATCATGCTCTCTCCTCGGTCTGGCCGGCCGACATCGCCGGCTCGGGGTCGGGTGCGCGGGTGACGACCGCGCGATAGGCGGAGTGCTGCAGCAGCAGTTCGCGGTGGGTGGCCCGGGCGGCGACCTTGCCCTCCTGGAGGAACACCACCTGGTCGGCCCGGTCCAGCAGGAGCGGACTGGAGGTGAGGACGACCGTCGTGCGTCCGCTCCGCAGGTCCCGCAGCCCCTCCGCGATCCGGGCCTCGGTGTGTGCGTCGACGGCGCTGGTCGGCTCGTCCAGCACCAGTACCTCCGGGTCGGTGACCAGCGATCTGGCCAGCGCCAGCCGCTGGCGCTGGCCGCCGGACAGGGACCGGCCGCGCTCGGTGATGTGGGCGCGCATCGGGTCGCCCGAATCGTCGATGGACGCCTGGGCCAGCGCGGTCAGCACATCGCCGCACTCCGCCGCGGCCAGTGCCGCCGCCGCGCCCACCCGCCCGGAGGCCGGTACGTCGAGCAGCTCGCCGAGCGTGCCGGAGAGCAGCATCGGGTCCTTGTCCTGGACGAGTACGGCACGGCGGGCGGCCTCGCGCGGCAGATCGTCCAGGGGGGTGCCGCCGAGGACGACGGACGGCGGACCGCCGGGGCCGCTGCCGTCGTCCGCCGACGGCGGGTGCCCGCCGAGGTGTTCGGCGAGCCGGCCCGCCGCGTCGGGATCGCCGCAGACCACCGCGGTCAGCCGGCCGGCCGGCGCGGTCAGACCGCTGACCGGGTCGTGCAGATCGCCGGTGGGCGCCGCCGTCCGGTCCCCGGCCCGTCCGCCGGCCGGACGCCGCTGGGCCAGTACGCGGGCCGTACGGTTCGCCGACGGCTTGGCGAAGGCATAGGCCTGCGCGATCTCTTCGAAGTGCCGGAGCGGGAAGAGCAGAAAGGCGACCGCGCTGTAGAGGGCGACGAGATCGCCGACGGCGATCGCGCCGTCGAGGGCGAGCCGGGCGCCGTACCAGACCACCGCGAGCAGCAGCAGGCCCGGCAGCAGTACCTGGAGGGCCGCGATCAGCGACCACATCCGGGCGCTGCGGACGGCGGCCCTGCGTACCTCCTGGGAGGCGCTGCGGTAGCGGCCGAGGAAGAGTTCCTCACCGCCGATGCCGCGCAGCACGCGCAGCCCGGCGACGGTGTCGGAGGCCAGCTCGGTGGCCCGGCCGGCCTTGTCGCGCTGGGCGTCGGCGCGCCGGATGGCGGGCGGCAGCAACGGCAGTACGGCCAGCGCCAGTACGGGCACGCCCAGCGCGACCAGCACACCCAGGGCCGGCTGGTAGCAGACGAGGGCGACACAGACACCGACCGTGGTCAGCGCCGCCGCACCGAACCGGGAGAGCGCTTCGACGAACCAGCCGATCTTCTCCAGGTCGCCGGTGCTGACGGCGGCGATCTCGCCGGCCGCCACCCGCCGGGTCATGGCGGAGCCCAGTTCCGTGGTTTTGCGGGCGAGCAGCTGCTGCATCCGGGCGACGGCGGTGATCCAGTTGGTGACCGCGGCGCGGTGCAGCATCACCCCGCCGAGTGCGATCAGCAGACCCAGAGCCAGGACCAGACCGCCGGCCAGGAGGAGCCGGCGGCCGTCGCGGTCCACCACTGCCTGCACGGCGAGGCCCACCGGCAGCGGGGAGGCCGCGATGGCGCCGATGTTCAGCAGCCCCCAGGCGAGAGCCGACAGCTGTCCGCCGAGTTGCTGCGCGCAGAGCCAGCGGAGGAAGGCGCCGCCCGTACGGACGTCCGGGACGCCCGGATCGGGATGCGGAAGGTCGCGAATATGCATGATGTCCCAGGCGAAGTCGTGGTGGGGCCGATGGCGGCAGGCCTCCCGGCAGGGCGAAGTGCCCCGCGCCAAGTCGTGTCGCGGGCGGAGGTTCTGGAAGGTTGGCCGGTCGGGAGGTCTGATTTCAAACGGTTTTTCCGCTGTGGCCCCTTGTTTCGGACAATCGTGTGGTGGTCCGGGCCTCGGCGGACGGGTGCCGGAGGTGCGCGCACCCGGCGGTGCGAGCATGGGGGCCATGCGAACAGCGGGCAGTGCGAGGCGGATGGCGGCGGTGGCCGCTGTGGGGCTGGTCCTTCTGGCGGGCTGCGGCGGCAGCGGGGGCGGCGAACGGGGCGACGGCAAGGGCGACGGCGCGGGCAAGGGGGCGCGCCCCGGCGGCCCGGCCCGCGGGGCGCCGGCCACCACCCACCTCACGCACATCCCCGAGGTCGGCGCCGCACTGCGGTCACGGATCCCCGCCGACTCCCGGCAGGTCGTCGCGGTCTACGGGGACGGCGTGAACTCCGCCGACGCCACCGTCGTCCTCTACGAGAAGGGCGCCAAGGGCTGGGACCAAAAGGGGCGTTGGGCCGCGCACAACGGCCGGCGTGGCTGGACGGTGAACCATCACGAAGGCGACAAGCGCAGCCCGGTCGGGGTGTTCACGCTGACCGATGCGGGCGGTGTGCTCGCCGACCCCGGCGCCAAGCTGCCCTATACGCACTCCGCGGCGTTCACCCCGCCGTCGTACTGGTCGAAGAACACCCGCCACGACTTCGACTACGTCGTCGCGATCAACTACAACCGCGTCAAGGGGACCTCTCCGCTGGACCCGGCCCGTCCGCAGGGGCAGTCCAAGGGGGGCGGGGTCTGGCTGCACATGGACCACGGCAGCGGCACCTCCGCCTGCGTCAGCGTGCCGAAGTCCGGGATGCAGGCACTGCTGCGCGCCCTCGACCCGGCCCGGAAACCGGTGGTGGTCATGGGGGACAAGGCGCATCTGGCGGCCTGAGCGTACGCGGCCCGGTGCGCGGCACGCGCGGCCGGCGGGAGGACGGCGCCGGGCGCGGCATCCGGCGGTCGACGCGGGGGCCCGGCGGAGGCACCGTCCGCCGGGCCCGTGCCGACCTCCTACTCCTCGGGCTTCTGTGAATCCATCCCCGGACGGGCCTGCTTCCACCGTCCACGGGTGAAGTCGGGGATCTCCTGCGGGGCGCCCTTCGCCTTGATCGAGAGGTCACTCAGCGGTACCGGCGCGGTCCAGGTCGCCGCGTCATAGACGTCGAAGTCCGGTACGAGGCCGAGCCGCATGCACTGCATCAGCCGGAAGACCAGCATGTAGTCCATGCCGCCGTGTCCGCCGGGCGGGTTGGCGTGCTCCTTCCAGAGCCAGTGGTCCCACTCCGCGTACTTGGCGAAGTCGCCCCACTGGTCGTTGCTCTGGTCCGGCTCCAGATAGATCCGCTCGGGGTAGTCCTCGAAGAGGCCCTTGGTGCCGCCGAGGCTGTTGATGCGGCTGTAGGGGTGCGGGGTGGAGACGTCGTGCTCCAGCCGGATCACCCGTCCCTTGGCGGTCTGGACGAGGCTGATCGTCCGGTCGCTCTCGATGTACGACTCCTTCCAGCTGGGGTCGTCTGCGGGCATGTGCTCCTTGCGGTACGCGGCGAGGCCGAAGGAGGGGGTGCCGAAGCTGGAGATGCGGACGGCACGGTCCCCGCGGTTGATGTCCATGTAGTTGGCGACCGGGCCGAAGCCGTGGTTGGGGTAGAGGTCACCGCGCAGCCGGGTGTGCCACAGTCGCCGCCAGGGCCCTTCGTAGTACTTCGGGTCGAACATCAGGCCGCGCAGATCGTGGATGTACGCGCCGGCGCCGTGCAGCAGATCGCCGAACAGCCCGGCGTGCGCCATCCGCAGCACCCGCATCTCGTTTCTGCCGTAACAGCAGTTCTCCAGCTGCATGCAGTGTCTGCGGGTCCGCTCGGAGAGGTCGACCAGCTGCCACAGCTGGTCCAGGCGCAGCGCGATCGGGCACTCCACGCCCACGTGCTTTCCGTTGAGCATCGCCGTCTTCGCCATCTCGAAGTGCCAGTCCCAGGGCGTGGCCGCGTAGACGAAGTCGAGGTCACCGCGCGCGCAGAGGTTCTCGAAGTCGTGGTCGCCGTTGGTGTAGACGGCGGGCGCGGGCTGCCCCGCGGCGGTGACCTTCTTGGCGGCTTTGGCGGTCTTGTCCTTCACCGGGTCGCACAGCGCGACGACCTGCACGCCCGGCATCGCGAGAAACAGGTCGATCATGCTGCCGCCGCGGTTTCCGAGGCCGATGATGCCGACGCGTACGGTGCTGCGCCGCTCGAACGGCACCCCGATCATGGTCTTGCCCTTGGCCTCGGGTGCGGCGGCGGAGCCGGCCGTCACGGGCGCGGCCGCCACGGCCTGGCCGGACGACAGGCCGCCGAGCCCCAGCCCGGCCCCCGCCGCACCGGCGGTCCAGAGGACCGAACGGCGGCTCGGGCCGGGCTCGTTGTGGTCGTCGTGGTTCTGCGATGGCGCCTCGTTCATCGATCCTCCAGGGAGCGGTGGTGTACCGGGGCATGCGTGAACCTCGGTCAGGACCCTGTCGGCAGGTGGGCCGGGGCACAAGAGGGCCAAGGGGACTCTTGTCGCGACACACTTGGATTCCCGGCCGCACCGCGAGACCCTCCGCGCACGGTCGGATGTCGCACCGTCAGCTCCTTTCGCAAGGGCCTGAAAAGCCTTGCGGAAAGTCTTGACGTGTCCACACGGCAAACGGCAGGCTCCGGTACACCATCCCCCCAGGCGGCCCGGCGCGTGGCTGCACTCGTGGGCGCGGTGTGCCCTGCCGCGCCCCATGACCAAGGAGCCGCACAATGCAGCAACGTTCCCGTGTGCTGGGCGGGGCGCTGGCCGGCGTGCTGGCCGCGGCCGGCCTCGCCACGTTCGCGCCGTGGCCCTCCCAGGCCACCCCACCCGGCGAAAAGACCGTCACCGCCACGCTGTTCGAGTGGAAGTACGCGGACGTCGCCAAGGCCTGCACCCACCAGCTCGGCCCGGCCGGCTACGGCTATGTCGAGGTCTCGCCCGCCACCGAGCACATCAAGGGCGACCAGTGGTGGACCTCGTACCAGCCCGTCAGCTACAAGATCGCTGGACGGCTGGGCGACCGCAACGCCTTCGCCTCGATGGTCCGCACCTGCCACGGCGCGGGAGTCAAGGTCATCGCCGATGCCGTCATCAACCACATGGCCGCGGGGTCCGGAACGGGCACCGGCGGCACCCGGTACACCAAGTACCACTACCCCGGCGTCTATCAGGACCAGGACTTCCACGGCTGCCGCAAGAGCATCTCCGACTACGGCAACCGCACCGACGTCCAGACCTGTGAACTGGTGGGCCTGGCCGACCTCGACACCGGCAGCGAGTACGTCCGCACCACCCTCGCCAAGTACCTCGACGGCCTGCGGTCGATAGGGGTGGACGGCTTCCGGGTGGACGCCGCCAAACACATCTCCGCCACCGACCTCGCCGCCATCAAGGGCAAGATGCGCGACCCCGGTTACTGGGTGCAGGAGGTCATCTACGGCGCCGGCGAGGCAGTGCAGCCCGAGGAGTACACCGGCACCGGCGACGTGGACGAATTCCGTTACGGCAGCCACCTCAAGAGCGCCTTCCAGGGCGGCAGCCTCGCGCAGCTCAAGTCCGTCGCGGACGGCAAGCTCGGCGGCGACAAGGCCCGTACCTTCGTCGACAACTGGGACACCGAGCGCAACGGCTCGACGCTCACCTACAAGGACGGCGCGGCCTACACCCTCGCCAACGTCTTCATGCTCGCCTCGCCCTACGGCTCACCGAACGTCTACTCCGGCTACGAGTGGTCCGACAAGGACGCCGGACCGCCCAGCGGCAGCGGCGGCTGGACCCGCGAGCACGCCAAGCAGGAGATCACCGGCATGGTCGGGTTCCGCAACGCGGTGGGCGCCGCCCCGCTGACCGACTGGTGGGACAACGGAGGCAGCGCGATCGCCTTCGGCCGCGGCGGCAAGGGATTCGTCGCGCTCAACAACGGCGCGGGGGAGCTGACCCGGACCTTCGCGACCTCGCTGCCCGGCGGGACGTACTGCGATGTCGTGGCCGCCACACCGTCCTCGTGCTACGGCCACACGGTCACCGTCGGGGACGACGGGAAGGTCCGGCTGACCGTCCCGGCGAAGCGGGCGGTGGCGCTGCTGCCGGTGCGCTGAGCGCGCCGTTCTCATCCGCCGGACGGGCTCGGGTGCCCGTCCGGCGGGCCGGGCCGCGTGGCCCACTCCAGCGCCAGCAGGACCGACCGATAGCCGGGGTGTCCGGTCGCCTGATCCATCCCGATCTCGCACATCCGGTTCGCCGACAGATACGCGTCGAAGCGCCGCCCGGTCACCTCGGCCGCCTCCTTCGCAGTGGCCGACTCCGTCAGCTCCCGGTGCAGCATCCCGCGGTCGCCGGCGAAGGCACAGCAGCCCGCGTCGTCCGGCACCACCACCTCCCGCGCACCCGCCTCGGCCACCTCACGCAGCTGCTTCTCGTCGCCCAGGTGCGCCATGGCGCAGGTGGGATGGAGCACCGCGGAACCGGCCGTGCGCACCACCGCCAGATGCGGCAGCAGATGGTCGGCGGCCCAGACGACCGAGTCGACGACGGTCAGCCCGTCGTGCAGCGCACGGTTGGCCGGCGTCAGATACGGCACGACCTCGCGGGCCAGGCCCAGGGTGCACGAGGAGGCGTCCACCACCAGCGGTAGTCTGCCGCCCGCCGTCCACCCCCAGGCCGCCGCCACGATGCGGTTGGCCATCTCCGCGGTCCCGCGCCGGTATCCCTTGGACTGCCAGATCGTCGCGCAGCAGGTCCCGGCCACGTCCGGCGGGATCCACACCGGCCGGCCCGCCCGCTGCGACACCGCCACCATCGCCTCCGGCAACGACGGCCCCCGGTACCCGGCGGGCCCGCCGAAGATCCGGTTCACACACGCCGGGTAGTAGACCGCGGCCGCTCCCACCCGCCGGGTCCCGGGCAGTCCGCGGGCCGCCGGGCCGGGCATTCCGGGCAGCCACTCGGGCACCAGTTCCGGGCGGACGGCCCGGCGGGCGGCGCCGGTGACCGCGGTCAGCACGCGGTCGTCGAGCCGGCCCGCTGCCGCCACCGCCAGCCGGGCCAGCCGCTCGACGGCCCGGAAGTGCCGGGCGGCGCGGGCGGCGAGCGACTCCTCGCGCGCGGTGTGCCGTTGGTGGCGGAAGTCCTTCATCAGGGCGCCGGTGTCGATCCCCACCGGACAGTCCAGGGCGCAGGTGGAGTCACCGGCGCAGGTGTCCACCGCGTCATAGCCGTAGGAGTCCAGCAGCGCGGTGGTGACCGGGGAGCCGGCCGGCTGCCGCAGCATTTCGCGGCGCAGCACGATCCGCTGGCGCGGGGTGGTGGTCAGGTCCGCGCTGGGGCAGGTCGGTTCGCAGAAGCCGCATTCGATGCACGGGTCGGCCGCGGCCTCGATCCCGGGGAGGGTCTTCAGCCCGCGCAGATGCGCCCGCGGGTCGCGGTCTAGCAGGACCCGTGGGGCCAGCACGCCCCACGGGTCCACCAGCTCCTTGATCCGCCACATCAACTCCGTGGCCCGCGGGCCCCATTCGAGGGCGAGAAACGGCGCCATGTTCCGGCCGGTGGCGTGCTCCGCCTTCAGTGACCCGTCGAAACGCTCCACGACCAGCCGGCAGAACTCCGCCATGAACGCGGCATAGCGCGCCACGTCGTCCGGCTTCGCCGCGTCGAAGGCGAGCAGGAAGTGCAGATTGCCGTGGGCGGCATGGCCGGCGACCGCGGTGTCGAAGCCGTGCCGGGACTGCAGTTCCAGCAGCGCCGTACAGGCGTCCGCGAGCCGGGCCGGCGGCACCGCGAAGTCCTCCGTGATCAGCGTCGTACCGGGCGGCCGGGATCCGCCGACCGCCGTGACGAACGCCTTGCGGGCCTTCCAGTAGCCGCCGAGGACCGCCGGGTCCCGGGTGAAGTCGTTGCTGACCGACGCCACCGGCCGGACCAGCTCCAGCTCCGTCAGCACCCCTCTGCCGGCCCGCTCGTACGCGTCGAGGGCGGCCTCGTCGGGCGCGCGGTACTCCACCAACAGCGCGGTGGTCTCCTGCGGCAACCCCGCCCAGTCGGCGGGCACCCCGGCCACCCGCACCGAGGCGCGCAGCGTATTGCCGTCCATCAGCTCCACGGCCCGCGCGCCCACCTCGTTGAACCGCGGCACGGCCGCGGCCGCCGCGCGCAGCGTCGGGAAGAACAGCAGCGCCCCGGCGGTGTGCCGGTCCAGGGGCAGGGTGTCGAAGACGGTCTCGGCGAGGAAGCCGAGGGTGCCCTCGGAGCCGACCATCAGCCCGCGCAGGATCTGCACGGGTGTCGCACCGTCGAGGAACGCGTCCAGGCGGTAGCCGTTGGTGTTCTTGATCGCGTACTTGGCGCGGATCCTGGCCACGAGTTCCCCCTCCGCCTCGATCTCCGCCTTCAGCGCCAGCAGGCCCGCGCACAGCGCCGGTTCGGCGCGCGCCAGCCGGGCATCGGCGTCCGGCCGCGCGGTGTCGACGACCGTGCCCGACGGCAGGACGACGGTGAGCGAGGCCAGCGTCCGGTAGGAGTTGCGGGTGGTGCCGGCCGTCATTCCGGAGGCGTTGTTGGCGACCACACCGCCCAGGGTGCAGGCGAGGGCGCTGGCCGGATCGGGCCCGAGCAGCCGGCCGTGGCGGGCCAGCGTGGCGTTGGCACGCAGCACGGTGGTGCCCGGCCGGATCCGCGCGCGGGCGCCGTCGTCCAGCACCTCGATCCCGGACCAGTGCCGGCGTACCTCGACGAGGATGTCCTCGCCCTGGGCCTGGCCGTTGAGCGAGGTTCCGGCCGCCCGGAAGACGACGTGCCGGCCCTGGTCCCGGGCGTAGGCGAGGACCGCGGAGACGTCGTCGACGTTCTCGGCCACCACCACGGCCTGGGGGACGAAGCGGTACGGACTGGCGTCGGAGGCATAGCGGACCAGGTCGGAGATCGTGTGACGCACCTTGTCCGCACCGAGCAGGGCGATCAGGTCGGCACGCAGCCGCTCGGGGGTACCCGCCGCCCGCCGGCCGGGCACCCGGTCGGGTGCGGCACCGGGGGCAGCGGTGGGCCGCAGGGACGCGGGATCCGGCTCCAGCAGGGGCATGGCGGCACTCCTCCGGTTGACTCCGCGTCAGCTCGATGTCAGCTCAATGCGGTGCACCCGGCCCGTCGACCAGGGTGGACAGCAGACCGCCGAGGACCTCACGCTGATCGGCGGTCAGGGGGGCCAGGATCTCCTCCGCCGCGGCCTGCCGGGCGCTGCGCAACGCCCGCAGGGTGGACCGGCCGGTGTCGGTCAGCTCGATGCGGACGACCCGCCGGTTGGCCGGATCGGGCACCCGGCGCACCGCGCCGTTCGCCTCCAGCGCGTCCACCAGCGTCGTCACCGCGCGCGGGACGACCTCCAGCCGCTCGGCGAGGTCGGCCATCCGCGGTGGGGTGTCGCGGTAGTGGCCGACGATCCGCAGCAGCCGGGACTGCGCCGGCGTGAAGGCGATGTCCAGGTGCTCCAGATGGTGCTTCTGGGAGCGGTGCATCCGGCGGGTCAGCCGAACCAACTGCTCGGCGAGGTTCGAGGTGCTGACCGTCGGCTCGGGGGAGGGCATACCGCGAGGATAGCGGATATCAGGACCAGGCTCATTGTGAGCATAGGTAACAATGAGCTAAGCTCCACGACGCTTGCCTCCGGCCGGTCCCGGCCGGCGTGTCCCACACCCCTCCCGAAGGAGCCCATGCACCGCGACGATCCCGAGTGGACCCCACCGCCCAAGGACCCCGACGAACCGGTCCCGTTGCGGCGGATCCTCGCCCTCTTCCGCCCCTACCGCGGCCGGCTGACCCTCGTCGGCCTGCTCGTCGGCGCCTCCTCGCTGGTGTCGGTGGCCTCCCCGTTCCTCCTCAGGGAGATCCTGGACGTGGCCATCCCCGGCCGGCGCACCGGATTGCTCACCCTGCTCGCCCTCGGCATGATCGCCACCGCGATCACCACCAGCGTCTTCGGCGTCCTGCAGACCCTGGTGTCCACCACCGTCGGCCAGCGCGTCATGCACGATCTGCGTACCGCCGTCTACGCCAAGCTCCAGCGGATGCCGCTGGCCTTCTTCACCCGCACCCGCACCGGCGAGGTCCAGTCCCGCATCGCCAACGACATCGGCGGGATGCAGGCGACGGTCACCTCGACCGCCACCTCCCTGGTCTCCAACCTGACCTCCGTCCTCGCCACCGTCTGCGCCATGGTCGCCCTCGACTGGCGGCTGACCGTCGTCTCCCTGCTGCTGCTTCCGCTCTTCGTCTGGATCAGCCGCCGGGTCGGCAAGGAACGCAAGAAGATCACCTCCACGCGCCAGAAGCAGATGGCCGCGATGTCCGCGATGGTCACCGAGTCCCTCTCGGTCAGCGGCATCCTCCTGGGCCGCACCATGGGCCGCGCCGACTCCCTCACCCAGGGCTTCGCCGACGAGTCCGAGCGCCTGGTCGACCTGGAGGTCCGCGCCAACATGGCGGGCCGCTGGCGGATGGCCACCATCGGCATCGTCATGGCGGCCATGCCCGCGCTGATCTACTGGGCGGCCGGACTCGTCCTCCAGCTCGGCGGCCCCGCCTTCTCCCTGGGCACCCTGGTCGCCTTCGTCTCGCTCCAGCAGGGCCTGCTGCGGCCCACCGTCTCCCTGCTCTCCACCGGCGTGCAGATGCAGACCTCGCTCGCGCTCTTCCAGCGCATCTTCGAGTACCTCGATCTGCCGGTGGCCATCACCGAGCCCGCCGAGCCGGTCCGGATCGCGGCCCCGCGGGGGGAAATCCGCTTCGAGAACGTCATGTTCCGCTATGACCCGGACGCCGCCCCCACCCTCGACGGCATCGACCTGACCGTCCCCGCCGGCGGCAGCCTCGCCGTCGTCGGGCCGACCGGCAGCGGCAAGAGCACCCTGAGTTACCTCGTGCCGCGGCTCTACGACGTGACCGGCGGCCGCGTCACCCTCGACGGCACCGACGTCCGCGACCTCGACTTCGACACCCTCGCCCGCGCGGTCGGCGTGGTCTCCCAGGAGACCTACCTCTTCCACGCCTCGGTCGCGGACAACCTCCGCTTCGCCAAGCCGGACGCCAGCGACGACGAGATCGAACGCGCCGCCCGGGCCGCCCAGATCCACGACCACATCGCCGCCCTCCCCGACGGCTACGACACCCTCGTCGGCGAGCGGGGCCACCGCTTCTCCGGCGGCGAGAAACAGCGCCTCGCCATCGCCCGGACCATCCTGCGCGACCCGCCCGTCCTCGTCCTGGACGAAGCGACCAGTGCCCTGGACACCCACACCGAACACGCCGTACAGCAGGCCATCGACGAGCTGTCCGCGGGCCGTACCACCCTCACCATCGCCCATCGCCTCTCCACGGTCCGCGACGCCGACCAGATCGTGGTGCTGGACGCCGGCCGGATCGCCGAGCGCGGCACCCACGACGAACTGCTCGCCGCCGAGGGGCGCTATGCGGCGCTGGTACGGCGTGACGCACACCTCACCCCGGCCGGGGAGCAGATCATGGCCCCGTAAGTGACCCGCGGGTAAGGTCGGAGGCGCGGCGGCCAGTTCAGTGGTCGGGGTGGCCGCCGCACCCTCTTCCCGGCGTTGTCGCGCGGGCTCACGACCGGCGGCCCTCCACGGGCTGCCCACCGCCCGCACGGCCGCCGAGGTGTGCGCCGGCTACGACCCCGCCAGCAGGATCACTTCCAGCGTCCGCGGCCCGTGTACCCCCTCCACCCGGTCGAGCTCGATGTCGCTGGTGGCGGACGGGCCGGAGATCCAGGTCAGCGGGCGGTCCGGCGCCAGCCGAGGCAGCGCCTGAGGGACCGAACCGACCACCTGCTCGGGGACGCGGACCACACAGAGGTGATGGTCGGGCACCAAGGTGATCCGGCGCCTGCCCTGATCGGGCCCGCCGTCCAGGACCAGGGTGCCGGTCTCCGCGATCGCCACCGCGCAGCCCGTCAGCACGCTGTCCACGGCGTCGAGCTCCCGCGGGGTGGCGGACGCCCGGTCCTCGACACGGGTGAGGTCACAACCGGCCAGCCAGGAAGCATCCAGACCCGGCGGCACCAGCACCGTACGGGCCCCGCGCTCCGCCAGCAGCCGGCCGATCAGCTCCGGCAGCGCTCCGGCGGTACTGCGGTGCACCAGCGCCCGGTAGTCCGCGAGATTCTCCGCGAGCAGCTCGACGGTCTGCTCCGTCGTACGGGTCCCGTGCACCCGCCGGTAGTCACGCGCCACCGGCGCCTCGTCCGGCCGCTCCCCGCGCGGCACATCCGTCAGCGCCCGGCGCACCCGCGCCAGCACCACGTCACGGCTGCTCACCCGTTGCCTCCTTGCCGTGCGGTCGATGTCCGGCGGGTGCGCTGCCACCAGTCACGGAAGGACTCGGCCGGCACCTCGGGCAGATCGCGGGTGTCGGACCAGGCCCGGCCCGGGCCCGGCAGCCGTCGCGGATGCAGCCGCCGGGTGCGGGCCGCCAGCCGCTCCCCGGTGCGCAGCACGCCCGGGTGGTCGAACGCCCAGACCGCCGCGCGCATCGCGGCCCGCTCCGCGGCATGGCCCTTGGCCGGTTTGAGGACCACGCGCGCCCCGCCCCGGGTGACCGGACCGCCCTGCACCACCCGTTCCCGCAGATGCACCAGCACCTCGGGGATGTCGATGGCGACCGGACACACCTCGTAACACGCCCCGCACAGCGACGAGGCGTACGGCAGCGACGCCTCCAACGGGCCACCGACACCCCGCAGTTGGGGAGTGAGGATGGCGCCGATGGGGCCCGGGTAGGGCGAACCGTAGGCGTGCCCGCCGGCCCGCTCGTACACCGGGCAGACGTTCAGACAGGCCGAGCAGCGGATACAGCGCAGCGCCTGCCGGCCGACGGGGTCGGCGAGGGCGTCGGTCCGCCCGTTGTCGAGCAGCACGAGATGGAAGGTCTGCGGACCGTCGCCGTCCGTCGTGCCCGTCCAGGTGGAGGTGTACGGATTCATCCGCTCGGCGGTGGAGGAGCGGGGCAGCAGCTGCAGGAAGACCTCCAGATCCTGCCAGCTCGGCACCACCTTCTCGATGCCGACGACGGAGATCAGCGTCTCGGGCAGGGTCAGACACATCCGGCCGTTCCCCTCGGACTCCACCACGACCAGGGTGCCCGTCTCGGCGACCATGAAATTGGCGCCGGAGATCCCGACCTTCGCCGACAGGAACTTCTCCCGCAGATGCAGCCGCGCCGCCTCGGCCAGCTCGGCGGGGGAGTCGGCGAGCCCCTCGGGCGCCGGACGGCCCCACCCCGCCATCTCCCGGCGGAAGATGTCGCGGATCTCGGAGCGGTTGCGATGGATCGCCGGAACCAGGATGTGCGACGGCAGATCCCCACCGAGCTGCACGATCAGCTCGGCCAGATCCGTCTCGTAGGCCCGGATACCGGCCTCGGCCAGCGCCTCGTTCAGCCCGATCTCCTGCGTCGCCATCGACTTGACCTTGACGACCTCCCGCTCACCGGTCTCCCGCACCAGCCGGGTGACCAGCGCATTGGCCTCGTCGGCGTCCACCGCCCAGTGGACCTGCCCGCCCGCCGCCGTGACCGCGGCCGCCAACTGCTCCAGGTAGTGATCGAGATGGCGCAGCGTACGGTCCTTCACCGCCGCACCCGCCGCCCGCAGCTTCGCCCAGTCGTCCAGCTCGGCCACGGCCGCCGCCCGCTTGTCGCGGATGGTGTGGGTGGCGTGGGTGAGGTTGGCCCGCAGCCGGCCGTCGCGGGTGGCGGCGGCCGCGGCCCGGGGGAACGCCGGCATGCCCAGATACGTACCGCTCACCACACGCTCCCTTCCGTACTGGCCAGGATCTCGGCGATATGCACCGGGCGGACCGCCGCACCCTGCCGGGTGAGGGTCGTCCCGAGGTGCAGCAGACAGGAGTTGTCGACCGTACACAGGGCCTCGGCGCCGGTCGCGACGACATGGCGGACCTTGTCGGCGCCCATCGCGGCCGAGACCGCCGCGTTCTTCACCGCGAAGGTGCCGCCGAAGCCGCAGCACTCCTCCGCGCCCGGCAACTCCCGCAGCTCCAGCCCCCTGACCCGCTCCAGCAGCCGCCGCGGCCGGTCACCCAGCCCCAGCACCCGCAGCCCGTGACAGGTGGGGTGATAGGTGACGGTGTGCGGGTAGTAGGCGCCGACATCCTCCACCTTCAGCACATCCACCAGGAACTCCGTCAACTCGTACGTCTTGGGCACCGCGACCGCCGCCGCGTCCGCAAGCTCCCGGCCGCGCCCCTCGGCGGCCGCCTTCGCACCGATCCGCGGGTAGTTGTCGCGCACCATCGCCGCACAGGACCCGGACGGGGTCACCACATGGTCGAATTCGCGGAACACCCGGTCGAAACGGCGCACCAGCGGTTCGGTCGCATGCCGGTATCCGGTGTTGAACTGGGGCTGGCCACAGCAGCTCTGTCCCTCCGGGAAGCCGACCTCCACCCCCAGCCGTTCCAGCAGCGCCACCACCGCCTGCCCCGTCCGTGGCTGGAGCAGGTCGTTGATGCAGGTGACGAACAGTGCTACGCGCACGGTGCCCTCTCCTTTCGGCCGCCCTCGGCCCCTGGCGGCCCTCCGCTTCCGCGGTACATGATCACCTGTCGGCTCATCCTGCCCCAGCGGCAGGCCCAGGAGAAGAACCCGGAGCGGAGGACCATGTCGAACGCCGAATACACAGCCGAGGACCGGGCGCCCGGCGGCGCCCGCCGCCGTCGCGGCTGCGCCGGCCGGCCGCCGCCTCCATCGGCAACGCCGTCGAGTGGTACGACTGGTTCTCCTGCATGGACGCCCAGGCAGTCTACTTGTGCGCCCCCTGCCTGCATCGCCGCAGCTCGCGGTGAACGCATGAGTGGTCGTTCACGTGCAGGCGCTGCTGGCTTTCGCCGTCCCTGGCCGGGTCGATGCCGACTGCTTGCCGACTTAGCTGATGGCTAGTCAGGGGTTCTGCAAGCGTCTGGACTGAGTCCTTGTGGGCATGGAGGTTCCCGCTTCCGTTGCCAAGCGGATTCGACGGAGCGGCCGACGGCGAAAGTTCGCTCGTGGCGCGTAGCGCTACGACTTCTGGAGAGGTTGGCGCGGCGTGATGTGCCGTGCCCGATGACGGGGAGATGAGTGATCATGACAGCGTTCACGGGAGGGCCTACGCCCGAGGGCGGCCCGGATTCCGCTACTGACGGGGTTCATGCGAGTGCTGTGACCCCTCCGGTGCGCCCTGTGCGGCAGTTGCTCGCCGCCTCAGTGGGTAATGCGGTCGAATGGTATGACTGGTACACATATACCTTCCTTGCCACGTACATTGCCGCGCAGATCTTCCCCAAGAGTGCGGCGAGTTCGCTGGTTCCGCTGCTGTCGACGTTCGCGGTCTTCGCGGTGGGATTCTTCATGCGGCCCATTGGCGGGCTGTTGATGGGTGCGGTCGCTGACCGGCGCGGGCGCCGTGCGGCGCTGACGGTGACCATTTTGCTGATGGGCGGCAGCAGCCTGCTGGTGGGACTGACGCCGACCTACGCCGCCGCCGGGGTCCTCGCGCCGGTCATCCTCGTCCTGGCCCGGCTGTTGCAAGGGCTTTCGGTGGGCGGTGAGTTCGCCGCGTCGACCACGTTCCTCGTGGAGTCCGCCGGGCCCGGCCGACGGGGCCTCTTCTCCAGCTTCCAGTACGTCTCGACGACCATCGGACAGCTCGTCGCGTCCGGCGTCGCGGCGCTGCTCGTCGCGGACCTCGCGCCCGCCACCATGGAAAGCTGGGGCTGGCGGGTCCCGTTCGTGCTGGGCGCGCTCCTGAGCCTCGTGGGCTTCTGGGTCCGGCGCGGCGCGCGCGAGACCCGCAGCGAGGAGCAGGCCAAGGCGCCCCGCCCTGGCCTCTTCGAGGCACTGCGCCGCCATCCGCGCAAGTCGCTGCTGATCTGCGGAATCACCGCGGGCGGCACGCTCGCGTACTACACGTGGACGTCGTACCTGCCGACGTACGCCGAGCTCAACGCCGGGGTGGACAAGGCAGACGCGCTGCTGGCGGGCACCCTCTCGCTGACGTTCTTCGCCGTGCTCCAGCCCATCGCGGGCATCGTGTCCGACCGCTTCGGGCGCAAGCCGCTGCTGCTGATGTTCGGGATCGGTTTCGCGCTGCTGAGCGTGCCGCTGCTGCGCGCGCTCGACGATTCCTTCGTCATGCTGCTGCTCGTGCAGGGTGCGGGCATGATCCTGCTGAGCGGTTTCACGGCCATCTCGGCGGCGGTGAACGCGGAGACGTTCCCGGCCCGGGTGCGCGCCGCGGGAATCGGGTTCCCCTACTCGCTCACCGTCGCCCTCTTCGGCGGCACGGCGCCCTACATCGGCACGCTGTTCGCGGACATGGGGCAGACCGGCCTCTTCCCCGTGTACGTGGCCGTGCTGTGCCTGGTCTCCTCCGCCGTCTACCTCCGGCTGCCCGAGACCGCCCACCGCCCACTGGAGAGGTGAGGGCGCTATGGCCCGCGGGTCAGGAAGGCCTGCCCTGGGGCGCGCCCTTCAGCAGGTGAGCTGGAACGGGAGGCCGCCCGACGGTCGCCTGACATGAGTACCCGGCGCCAGTATCTCCGGGGGCGCAGCGGGAAGGTGCTCGACGACGTACTCACGGACATCGTCACGAACGGCGTCGCCACCCCAAGAGGCCCGGCACAGCAGATGCTGCATACCGTACGAGCTGCCTCCCCCGGCCCACTCCGCGATCGTCCAGCGGTTCTTGCGGCAGGTCCGACAACGGGGCCAGCACCAACCGCCCGGCCCGAAGCTGTAGTTCGACCCGGGCGAACCGCCAGCGATCCGGCGCATGGCCACCTCGAACGCCGGCCGCCAACGAACGGGATCTAGCTGTGACCTGCGGCCACCGTCTCATCGTTACTCCACACACATAATGATGATCAACGGTGCGTACCAGTCTGTGTTCGCAAGTCAGTCGCCGCGAACGAGGCAGAACGGGTGCCCTGCCGGGTCTGCGTAGATCCTCCAACTGCGCTTGTCGTCGCCGGCGTCGAGCAGGGATGCCCCGAGCTTGAGAACCTGCTCCTGGGCCTGGTCGAGATCCTGGACACCCAGGTCGAGATGGAACTGTTGCGGGTGAGCGGGGTCCGGCCACCGCGGCGGTTGATGGTTCTCCGCGCGCTGGAAGGCGAGCACGAGCCCCGAGTCGGTGTGGAGGGTCGACCAGTCGTCGTCAAGGGACCATCGTGGATCCGGCTGGTCCACCACGCCGCCGAGAAGCGACCGGTAGAACCGGGAAAGCTCACGCACATCGGAACAGTCCAACACCACGCACTGCAGCTTGGCAATCATGAGGAGCAGCGTAGAACCGCCGCCACCCGCAGGGCTCCCTGTCGTCCTTGACCACGAACTGCAACTGGAGTACTGGGCCGCCGCCCTTCACGAGCCAGTTCTGCGGTGACGAACGCCTTCTCACTCATGATTTCAACGCCCTGTACGCGCCCCTGCAAAGCAGTAGTGAGGCCGTCCACGTAGTCAGATTGCTCGAAGCGGTGCGGCGCGATGACGAGGATCCGCCGCCGCGCCGCGGCGCGTGGATTCCAGCGGAACGAACGCCCCAGAAGGGCTGCGCCGGCGTGATCCGTCACATCGGCGCCCACCACTCACCCACCCCATCTTTCCAGTGCTGTCGAAGTCGATGGCGACGTCCACCGCGTCCATGCCCCACCACGGCCCAAAGCGGTGTCCGAACACTGGCTCAAGGGGGGGCGAAGATACGCTGCTCCGCGAGTCCGGGGTCGTGAAGAAAGCGCCCTACCGACCTGTTCTGGAGAAGGTATTCGGGCATCGTCTCCACGGTTCGAACGACGGCTTCACACGTGCAGTCGGACGTAACGCAAGTCACGTTGACCGGAGATGGATTCTCACGAGCGTCACAGAAACCAAGGGAGACCAGGCCGCTTGCCGGCAGAGTCCCGTAACACTGACTCAACCACCGTTTCACCCGTGGTTGCTCGCTGGTGTCCCTTGCAGGTAAGGCTCTCAGCAATTCGAGCAGGTCGATGTCGAAGGCCACCGCGTAGTTGGACAGCAAGAGCCGCGCGGCTTGCTCGGCGAAGGTCGACGGCCGATCCTCCTCGATTAGAGGAGCTCGAGGTCGCTCTGGGCAACTCGCAGTCCCAGCAAGGGGAGTGGACAGTTGTGCGAGTGGGGGTGCGGGATTAGAGTGATCGGCCGTGCTCGGAGTGATCGGCGGGGGGCCGGTAACACGGGCCTGAGGGAAGGGAATTCCGTCGTGACCGAGACCGAGAAAACCACCGCCGATCCCGCGATACCCGACAGAACCGACCGGCCCGACAGCCCCGATGGGATCGAGGTGCTCGCCTCGCTCAGCCCCGACTTCCTCGCCGACCCGTACACCGCCTACGCGCGACTGCGCGAGCGCGGTCCGGTGCACCACGTCGTCACGCCCGACAGGGGCCCGGTGTGGCTCGTGGTCGGGTACGAGGCCGCGCGCGAGGCCCTCAGCTCCCCGCAGCTCAGCCGGGACTGGCATCGCGAGTGGCGGCAGACCGGCTGGAGCCCGCCGTACGCCCTGAACATGCTCGGCAACGCCAACATGCTGATGAGCGACCCGCCCCACCACACCCGGCTGCGGAGGCTGGTGGCGGGGGAGTTCACGGCCCGGCGGGTCGAGGGGATGCGGGGGCGCGTCCAGGAGATCACCGACGAGCTGCTGGACCGCATGACGGCGCACGGAGCGCGCCGCGCCGACCTCATCGAGGCGTTCGCCTCCCCGCTCCCCATGATCGTCATCTCCGAACTGCTCGGCGTCCCCGGCCTGGACCGCGCCTCCTTCCACGCCTGGTCCAACGAGACCCTCGCGCCCACCAGCCCCGAGGCGGAGAAGGAGGCGTACGAGCAGGTCATGCCGTATCTCACGGGGCTTATCACCGCCAAGCGCGAGAATCCCGGGGAGGACCTGCTCAGCGCCCTCGTCCACACGGTCGACGAAGGCGGCGACCGGCTCACCGAGGACGAACTGGTCTCGTTGGCCTTCCTACTGCTCGTCGCCGGGCACGAGACGACGGTCAACACGATCGGCAACGCGGTGCGCGCGCTCTTCGAGCACCCCGATCAGCTGGCGGCCGTACGGGCCGATCCGGCGGGGCTGGCGGCGGGGCTGGTGGAGGAGACGCTGCGCTACGACGGGCCGGTGGAGACCGACACGCCGCTCATCGCACTTGAGGAGACCGAGATCGGCGGCGTGCGGGTGCCGCGCGGTGCCATCGTGCTGATCGCCATGGCCGGCGCGGACCGCGACCCGGCGCGCTTCCCCGATCCGGATCGCTTCGACGTACGGCGCGAGGCCCGGGGCCATGTCGCCTTCGGACACGGGATCCACTACTGCCTGGGCGCCCCCCTCGCCCGCCTCGAGGGCGAGGTGGCGCTGCGCACGCTGCTGGAGCGCTGCCCGGACCTGGCGGCGGACGGGGAGCCGGGGGAGTGGCTCCCGGGGATGCTGATCCGGGGGAGGCGGGAGCTGCCGGTGCGGTGGTGATACGTCCGCCGCGGGCGGGCTGACGGGCGGGTGAGCGCTCGCGGCACGCCGTTCGCGCAGGTCAGCGGGGGCTGTCAGGGGCGGGGTCCGCACTGTCCGCAGTGCTGCGGGCAGAGGCGTCATGCACCGGACAGGAGAGGCGATCGTCATGACCGCGACCCTGCCGCCCGCGAGCACCAGGAAGGGGCTCTTCCTCGCCCACCGGCGCGACGGGGCATGGGAGTTCGAGGAGCCGCACTTCCCCGACCAGGCCGTGTACGCCGAAGCCATCCACCCGCGGCACCCGGGCGGGCCCCGGCTGCTCGCCTCCGGGACAGCGCGCACCGAGGGCCCGGCGTCTGCCACTCCGACGACCTCGGCGCCAGCTGGCAGGAGCCCGAGCGGCCCGCGGTGCGCTTCCCGGAGGGGACCGGGGCCTCGCTCGTGACCTTCGAGCTGGCGCCGTAGGGCGCGGGCGTCACCCGGCTCGCCCTCACCCACGGGGGCTTCGCGCCGGGCAGCACCGTGCGGACAATGATCGGTGAGGGGTGGCCGCCGTTGCTCTCCAGCCTGAAGACGATGCTGGAGACGGGCGAGCCGCTGCCGGAGCCGCCCGCCCAGGACGCCGATGCGGTCCGGACTGCAGACGGGAAGTCCGGCCGCGCCAAGTGATCGCTGTGGTGTGGTTGCGGACCGTCAGCAGGTTGTTCGTCTGCTGGTGGTGCATACACCACAGCGACCTTGAACTGCTTGAACCGTGGCGATGGCGTCGGTGCTCTGGGGCGGGTCCGTGAATGGTCCGGATCTTGCGCCCCGCGTGCCCATACGTCCCGGGGAGAGATCGCTGTCGCGCCACGGAGAAGGCGGGTCAGCACCATCACTGCGCAACGCGATGGCGGGCCCTCCTCGGGTACGCGTCGGGTGGCATGCGGCTGCGCCCGGGACGGTCCAGGGTGACGGGTGGCGCCATCGACTCTTGACGCTGAAATGACGCTCCGCCGCGCGGGTGTGGCAGGTCGCCGGGGTTTGCGGTGTCAAGCGTTCCGCACCGTGCTGAATGCATGCTGAACGCCGACGAATCGCGCGGGCACCACGGGCGCGCGTTCCGTGCGTCGGGGTGCTGACCCAGTCGATCGGGTCTCCAGCACGCGTGCTGCACATGACGCTATGCCCGCCGTAAAAACAAATCCCTGCTTTCCCGGCGTTGTCGATTTCCGCTGAGATAACAAGGCGGCTTGACGTTGTTCCGTATGGACACGACGAAAACCGGCATATCGAGGTCATGTCGCGTCTTGCTGAGGTCGAGACAGAGGTGCAGGGACTCGTCGAGGCGCACATGGGGACGCGGCCGGGCGCTCGGCAGGGGCCGCCCATCGGGTACATGCAGGAGTCTGAAACGCCGCCGTGCGGGTCCTGCGCGCGGTCGTGCCGACGGAAGCCGATCGAATGACGCGAACGCTAAATCATTTGACACGAATCGGAGCACGGTATAGTGGCGTGACCGCCCGCTCCGTGGCACCGGACGCACTCGTATGCAGCAGACATCGAGACAGTCCCTCGGAAAGGTGGATGTGATTTCGTAAACCACGTCCGTGGTGAAGAGGTTGTGTAGTACTCGATCTGCGCCACATCCTGAGAGTTTGCTCCTCGATACTCGATGTGAAATGTCTGGATTCACCACCCGACGGAACAACCCAAGGGCCGCCCATTTTTCGGAACGTGCCTACCAAGCGGCGTGAGCGGCCATAAATGGCCGAAACGTATATGGTTGATCCGTGGAGCCCCGTAGCTTTATGCGCCGTGCGCGGCCGCGCCGCGCTTTCGGACCTGACCGACACTGCGAGGTTCCACCGATGCACATTCGACTGCTCGACGCCCGGATCGACGACCCCGCCTATCACGGCTACCTCGACGCGCAGCAGCGCGCCTACTCCCGGCCCGGCTACGAGACGTTGACGAAATACGGAAGCACGGACGCGCGCACCACGCGCGACCCGTTAAAATATCTCGCTGCATTCGATGAATCGGGAAGCGGCGAGGGCGAAAGGCTGGTCGGTGGAATCCGCATCCACCGAAAAATAGAGGGCCATCTTCCGTCTGAGATTCACCTCGAGAGCCAGGAGTTCAACCAGGCCCTGGCGGACGAGCTGGCCTCCGGGGAGTCGGCGGCGGAGATCTGCGGCCTCTGGGTGGAGAGCGACTGGAAGGGCCGCCACCTCGGCGCCCTGCTGTGCGTCACCGCCGTCGTGGCGGCACAGCGGCTGGGGGCAACCGTGATCTGTGGCAGCTGTCCCCCCGAACGCATCAGGTTCTACGAACGGTGCGGTCTCCGTTTCAGGCGTGACCACCCACTGCCCGACCGGCCGTTTCCTGGCGTCACGGGGTACTACTCCATCAACCGGGCCGAGGCCATCCGCCATCGCGAGGAGCGGCTGACGGAAGCGACGACGCTCCTGGACCGCGCCCTGGACCGGGCCGACTGCATACCCACCGACGTCGCCCGCGCCGCCGCCGAGCGGCTCGGCCTCGGGCTCTTCACCGCCCCGGCCGCTGCAGGCAACCGCACGCTGAGCACCTCACGTTAGGCACGCGATGAACCTCGAAGCACATCTCGACGCCCTCGCCCAGCCTGCCGACGGCACGGCCCCATGGCGCCCAGAGCTGTACGCACCGGCCGACCCCGAGCAACGTCTTGCCCTCATGGAGCTCCTCGAACGCGGCGCCGTCGCCTCCGCGCACGACACGCTCGCCGAGCAGCTGGCGGAGCTCCTCACCACTCGGCGGCCCGGTTGGCGGCCGGACTCCGACGAGTTGGCCTCGGCAGTCGCCGACCACCTCGGTGGCGGACGCCCGGCGGAGTACGGCACATGGGCGTGGTACCCCTGGTCGCGGCAGCTCGTCCACGTCCTGCCGCCGGCCGAGTACCGTGAGCTCCGCCAGTCCCGCAACCGCTACAAGATCACGGCGGAGGAGCAGAGCCTCCTGGCGCGGAAGACCGTGGCGGTGCTCGGCCTCTCTGTGGGTGCCGCGAGTGCGGTCACCCTCGCCCAGGAAGGCGTGGGCAGCCGCTTCCGGCTCGCCGACTTCGACCGCCTCTCCCTCTCGAACATCAACCGGCTCCGCGCTTCGGCCGCCGAGATCGGCCTGACCAAAGTGGTCATCGCCGCACGGCAGATGTACGAGATCGACCCTTACCTCGACATCGCCGTCTGGCCGGAGGGGCTGACCGAGGAGAACACCGACACCTTCCTCGTCGGCGGCGGCCGCACGGACCTCCTCGTCGAGGAGTGCGACGACATGTACCTCAAGGTGCACGCCCGCGAACGCGCCCGTGCGCTCGGCATTCCCGTCCTGATGGAGGCCAACGAGCGCGGCATGCTGGACGTGGAGCGGTTCGATCGCGAACCGGACCGTCCCCTGCTGCACGGCCTGCTGAACGGAGTCGCGGCCGCCGGCTTCAAAGCGATGTCGACCCGCGAGAAGCTCCCGTACCTCCTGCGCATCCTGGGTGAGGACGAGCTCTCCGAGCGCCTCGTCCCCTCGCTCGTCGAGGTGGGCAAGACCATTTCCTCATGGCCCCAGCTCGCCTCGGGGGTCGCCCTGGGCGCCGCCCTGGTCACAGATACCGCGCGCCGCCTCCTCCTCGGCCGGTTCACCGCGTCAGGACGGTACTTCGTCGACCTGGACGAGCTGATCCGCGATGGTGCCCAGACCCTCGTGACGGCTCCCACGCTCGACCCCACCCCAGAGGCGACCCCGACTCCTCTCCTCCTGCCCGATGCCGGCAGCGCCCCCCTGGGCGAGGAAGGGATCCGCCGCCTGGTCGCCCACGGGATCCAGGCGCCGTCCGGCGGCAACAGCCAGCCCTGGCAATTCGTCGCCCGCGGCGAGGCAGTGGACTGCCGCATCGACCCCGCCCAGCCGCAAACCCTGCTCGATTTCGAAAGGTGCGCCACCCATCTGGCCATCGGCGCGGCGGTGGAGAACATTCACCTCGCGGCCCAGGCTTCGGGCTGGGCCTGCGATGCGCAGACCTTCCCCACCCCGGCCGACCCCGACCTGGTCTGCCGGCTCACCTTCTCCAGGGCGGCGCACGCCCCGCGCCCCGCCCTGTTCGACTGGGTCGAGCACCGCACCACCAACCGCAACCCCGGCCCAGCCCGCCCGCTCGACGAGGCGCACGCCGCCGCACTGGCGGACTGCGCCGCCGAGAGCGGCGCGCGGCTCCACCTTGTCACCGACCGCGCCCAGTTGGACGCGATGGGCCGCATCCTGGGCGCAGGCGACCGGCTGCGAATGCTCTCCTCGCAACTGCACCGGGAGCTGATGGACGAACTGCGCTGGGACCCCGAGGAGACGCGGCGCACGCGAGACGGCATCGACGTCGCCACGCTTGGGCTCGACGACGTCGACCTCGCGGGTGTCCGGTTGGCCCGGCACTGGTCCAACCTGGCCTTCATCCGCCGGATCGGCGGTGGCGAAGCCTTCGAGGAGGGCGCCGGCAAGGCCATTGCCGCCTCCTCGGCCATCGGCTGCCTGACCATACCGGGCACGGGCCCCCAGGCCTTCGTCGACGGCGGCCGTGCGTTGCAACGGCTCTGGCTCACCGCCACCTCCCTCGGCCTGGGGCTGCAGCCGCACACCTCACTGCTCTACCTGTTCGCGCGCGCAGAACGCGGCAACGCCGCCGGACTCGATGCCGCCGAGACCGAGACCGTGCACGCCCTGCGCACCAGGTTCACCGCCGTTATCCCTGCCAAGCCGGACGAGTCCGAACTCATGCTGTTCCGACTCTCCTACGCACCGCCCCCAGCCATCCGCTCGTTGCGCCGCACCGTCGACTCGGTGCTCCGCTTCGCCGGGCCGCCTCCGCGCAGCGGGGCGTGATCCTGAGCGCATGACCGGGGCGGAACGGCCATACCGCCGACGGCGGTGCCTCGGCGCGCGAGGTGACGCTGGGATTCACCCACGTCACCTCGCGCGACTACGGGTCAGAGCGTGCGGCCGAAGAGGTCCAGCAGTGCCGACCAGTGCCGTGCGGTGGCATCCGGGTCGTAGGCGGCGGTGTCGGCTTGTGTGTAGCCGTGGTGAGCGCCGGTGTAGACCTCGCAGACGTGCCGTACGCCGGCCTCGGTGAGAGCCTTCTCAAGGCGTTCGATCTGTTCGGGCGGCAGCGTCTGATCCTGGTCGGCGTGAGCGAAGTACAGCTCGGCTTTGATGCGGTGGGCGAGAAGGTGCGGGCTGTCAGACGCGGTGGTGGCCAGGTGCGCACCGTGGAAGCCGGCCGCCGCGGCGACCCGGTCCGGATAGCAGGCGGCGGTGCGCAGGGCCAGGCCGGCGCCCATGCAGTAGCCCGTGATGCCCACCGGCGCGTCCGTGGTCGTGGGGGAGTCGGCCAGCCAGCGCAAGTAGGCCTCGGCGTCGCGCATCGCCAGCTCCGTTGTGAGCGACTGCACGACGGGCATGATCTGCTGGAAGATCTCCGGGCGCTGCGTCGGATCGATGAAGTCGGGCAGGTCGAATACCGGTGCCGGCCCGTGGCGGTAGAAGACGTTGGGAACCAGGACGGTGTAGCCGGCCGAGGCGAGCCGGTCGGCCATCTTCCTGAGGTGCGGACGCAGCCCCAAAGCATCCATGTAGACCAGCACTGCCGGGTGAGTGCCGGTGTCATCGGGGCGAACCAGATAGGCGTCGGCAGTGCCGTCAGGTGTGGGTATTCCCACGGATGTGCCACGCACGGCGATCATCTGCAAAACCCTCTGCTTTCCTAGCGTGAGTTGGTCGAGATCCCGAAGGAATCACTGGGGGGACGTGGTCGGGGCTTCGTGTTCCAGGAGTCGATCCAGTCGCGGATCTGCTCGACCAGAACGTCGACGTACCGGACGACTTGGCCCCGCACCGTGCCGGAGCGGAGCCGGGATCGTGCAAGCGGCCGCATTCAGCTCAGTCGGCGGCGCTCCACCTCGAAGGGGCGTCGAACGCCTCGTGCTCGGCCCATTGGCACGGGGTTCCGTCCTCCGGGTCGATCCGTATGTCCCTGTTCATCGTCCAGCGGGCGGCGTTCGTCTTCGCAGGCACGCGGCGCAGCGGCGATCTTGTCGAGTCCGGCGAGGTGGGGGCCGCCTCCGTGGCGTCCTCCTGGCAAGCGCCAGCCACGGCCGAACGACGTCTCCTCTCCGCCGTCTCCTGCATCGTCAGCACCTCCCTTTGCACGAGGCAACATCACGCTCGGGGACACAACAAGACCTTTAAGGTCCCCACCCCCTCATCGGTGGCGTGAATCGTGCCGTGTTCTCCTCCGCATCCCTTCACTTCCGGCCGCCTGATCGCCGAACGCGACCGGAAACGCGTTCGGCAACAAGGCTGAAATCCTTCCATTGAGGCCCCGGAGTCCTGGGTGTGTCCGATGGGTGACGTGACTGCCGAGTGTCCTGATCGTTCCGGTAGGCGTGGGCGGGGTGACTTATCGAACGGGGAGTGGGCCCGGCTGGGGCCTCACTTGGCGAAGAACGTTGGCCGGGGCCTCGCCTGCCGCCCCACCTTCCGGGTCTTTGCGTCGGCGGGACGCCGCCGTGGGCCCGGCAGGGCAATGCACGGGACGGGGCCGGTTCGGTCTTCTGATCCGGCGCCAGTCGCGCTGATCGCGCTGCCCCGACGAATACTGTCCAGTCACAGACCCGTCGGACACCGCCTAGCCCAGACACCAGGGAGCAAGTAACCCGCCGCTAGCTTTCAGCGGTTCAGATCCGCCGTTTCCCGACGCCGGGCACCTCGTTGAGCCGACCGGGTGAACGCCCTGAGAGTCGATGGCACAGGGGCGGGTGTGCGACAGGGGTGGTCGCCGGAAGACGTGGTGGCGTGCGTACTCCACTGCGGGCTGCGGGAGAAGGCGTTCTGCACCCGGACCATCGAGCGCCTGGGCGACGCGGGCACAGCCCGGCTGCTGGCGTTGGTCGGGGAGGACAACGAGTACGGCACCGCGTTGCCGGCCGCGCTCAAGCGCGACCCGGGCGCGGTCGGCTTGGACTCCCTGCTGAGGGAGATCACCAAGCGGAACGACGTACGCAGACTCGGTCTGCCCGACGGGCTGTTCGCAGACTGCTCGGAGAAGCTGCTGGCCGCCTGGCGGGCGCGGGCGGTCAAGATGTACCCCTCGGGCCGGGACACCGCCGAGGTCGCACGGATCACGCTGCTCGCGGCGCTGTGCTCCTCTCGGCAGGCGGAGATCACCGATGCCCCGGTGGATCTGCTGGTGGCCCTGATGCAGAAGATCAACGCCCGCGCCGAGCGCCGGGTGGAGAGGCAGCTGACGGCGGAGCTGAAGAAGATCCGCGGCAAGGAGGGGCATCCTCTTCAAGCTTGCCGACGCCGCGATCGGCAAGCCGGACGAGATCGTGCGCACGGCGCTGTACCCGGTGGTCGGGGAGAGGACGCTGCTGCTCCAGCAGGTGCCGGTCGAACCGGCATGGCAAAGAAGCTCACCGACGAGGACCGGCGCGGGCTGACCGCTTTGTTCCGGTCCAACGTCAACCCGTACAGCGCCTTCCACCTGGACATGGACAAGAGGCTCGACCTGGCACCGGCCGCCGCCGTGCCCCGCCCCCGCACCGCGCCGGACGACGCTGATTTCGAACTGAAGATCGTCTAGCAGTAGGCTCATTCCGCAACACGACGCGAAGGGGAGATCGGTGGCGCGGGTTGCGGTGATCGGTGGGGGAATCAGCGGGCTGGGGACGACGCTCATGCTTGGCCGACGGGGCCATACGGTCACGTTGTTCGAGCAGGCTGCACGGCAGGCCGGAGACGACCTGAACCGGGACTTCTTCCAATGGGACAGGCCCCGAGTCCCGCAGGCCAACCATCCCCACTCGTTTCTCGCGCCCGTCCGCACCGTGTTGCGCACCGAGACCCCCGATGTCTACACGGACCTGCTGGCGCGCGGAGCCCGGGAATACCACGACTTCGACTGGTTCGATGAGCATCCGCCGCACCGGGCCGGCGATGAGGACTTGGTAACCCTGCGCACCCGCCGCATCGTGTTGGAGGCCGCCCTGACCGCGGCCGTGCGGCGGGAACCCACCGTCGAGGTGCGGCAAGCCTGCCGGGTGCGTGCCCTCACCTTCGAGGAAGGCCGCCCTGCCCGTGTCACCGGCGTACAGGTGGGCGCGGAAATGCACCAGGCGGACCTCGTCATCGACGCGGCCGGCCGCCGCTCGCCGGTCCCCTCCTGGCTGACCGCGGCCGGCTGCCGCCCGCCCGTGATCGACAGCCACCGTACCGGGATCGCTTATCTGTGCCGCTGGTACCGCCTGCGCGCCGACGGCCCGCGTGACCCCGGACGGGTAAAGACCGGCTCGGCCGCACCGTTCGCCCTCGCTGGCGTCTTCCCTTCCGACAACGACATCTTCGCGGCGCACCTGGTGCTCTCCACGAGTGATCCGACCCGAGGTGCGCTCACCGACCCCGCCGTTTTCGAGGCCGTCGCCCGCCTCTTCCCCGCCACCGCCGCCTGGCTCGACCTGGCCCCCGAACCACAGACAGCCGTCCTGGCGATGGCTGGCCTGGCCAACCGCTGGACCGCCCTCGCCGACGATGACGGACCTATCGTCACCGGCCTGGTCAACGCCGGGGACAGCCTCATCCACACCAACCCCACCTCGGGCCATGGCGTTGCCCTCGGCCTGCGCGCCGCCCAGCACCTCGCCGCCCATGTCGACCAGATCGCCACCGACCCCATCGGCTACCACACCTGGACCGCACAGGCCCTCCGCCCGTTGTTCGACGCGCAGGTGACTGCCGACCGGGCCAACGAGCAACGCCTTGGAGAGGGCTCACCACTCTCGGATCGACGGGCTGCTGCCCTGGCCGCCTGTGCCTTCGACGATCCCGTCGTCATGCGGGCCCGTGCCCAGGTACGCCATCTCCTGCAACCGGCCGACGATGCCTACGGCACTGACGAAGTGGACCGAGCCGTTACCGACTGGCTGGCCGACCGCCCAGACTTCTCGCCAACGCACGACGGCCCGACGCGCGATCAGTGGGATGCACTCATTCCAGGCTGAGCGCTTGCCTGGTACCTCACCTTCGACGCTGAGTGTCAGCACGACCGTCTGTCGACACTCGCCCCGGCGAGCATGAACCCACAGGTGGGCAGTGTCGGCACCTCGTGCCGAATCAACGTGGGTGAACGGTCCGACCGATAGATTCCGACACATGCTCATCGGCGACGCGCGAGTCTCGACCGCGGGCTGCACGTCATCGAGCAAGGCATCGACAGCGCCACGATGGAGGGCCGGGCGATGTTCGGGATGCTGTCCGTGCTCGCCGAGCTCCAGCGCGAGCTGATCGGGGCGAACACCAACCACGGGCTCGCCGCTGCTGGTGCTCGCGGCCGGGGTGGTGGCGCCGGCCGAAGCTCACCGCAACCCAGGCCGCGCTCGCCCAACGGCTTTACGACGAACGGGAGAAGACCGTCCAGCAGATCGCCGACATGTTCGGCGTGCCCCGGTCGACGGTGTATGGCCACCTCGACAAGACGAAGTCCGTGCCCCGCCAGCCCAAGAGGACCACGGCCGAGAAGCCCTCAAAGCTACCGGCGGGTTACTTGCTCCCCGGTGTCTGAGCCAGGACTCCGGGGCCGTTGAAGGAAGCGGTGGGTAGGTGGCGTCGCCGCGGTCGACCGTCGGTGTGTCCTGACGCCGGTTTGCCTCCTGCAGGCGTTGTTGCGGCAGGGCCGGGACGAAACGTCCCGACCCTGCCCGTGGCCGGGCCGGAGGCCGCAACCGGCCTGTGGTCCGGTACCTGCGCGGTTGCCGACAGATCACTCCGTCATGGGCAGGCACTCGGCGAGGAGGCTGACGACGTCGCGCCAGGCTCGCTGCGCATGCCGCGGGTGGTAGCCGACGCCGGGGCGCACGGCATGCTCGACCGGTGGATGGTGAAAGGCGTGCAGGGCGCCGCCGTAGATCACGAGGCGCCAGTCGACGCCCGCGGCCTGCATCTCGGCGGTGAACGCGTCCCGTTGCGCGGGCGGCATGATCGGGTCTTGCGATCCGACCCCGGCCCACACAGGGCAGCGGATGCGCGCTGCCTCGCCCGGCCGACCCGTGATCAGTGCGTTGACTGTCCCGATCGCGCGCAGGTCGACGCCGTCACGTCCCAGTTCCAGCGCGATCGCTCCCCCGGTGCCGTAGCCGACGGCGGCGATCCGGTCGGGGTCGGTCCGCGGTTCGGCGCACAACACCTTGAGCGCCGCGTGGCCGATGTCCCGTATCCGGTCGGGGTCGGCGAGCAGGGGGAGCGCGTGCGCCAGCATCTCCTCCGGGTCGGAGAACCAGTGCCCTCCGTTGATGTCGAAGGCCAGCGCCACGTATCCAAGTTCGGCCAGGGTGTCGGCCCGGCGGCGCTGGAAGTCGTTCAGCCCCGCCCCCTCGGGCCCGACCAGGACCGCGGGCCGGCGGCCGACACCGGCCGGGAGTGCGAGGTGCCCAATCATCGTCCGGCCGTCGGCCGGGTACTCGACCGTGCGCGTGGTGACCGTCGTCATGAGACGGGATTGTAGAGATCGCCGACCGCCTCGACTGCGACGCCGCGCTGACCGCACACCGGCGTACACCAGTTCCTGCGGCCTGGTCGCCGGCAACCGGCCTCGCCCGACGTACGGCCGTCCGGGCGGTTGTCGTCCTGGTTGTCGCCATCCCGGCTGTTGCCGTCCGGGCCGATGTGCGTGTCGTTTGATCCGGCACGCGGCAACAACCGTGGAGGAGGGGGCGGTTGGGTACAGGCCTGCGGAGTGGGCGGAAGCGGAGAGTCGGGAATCGGAGGAAGCGCTGACCGTCCGGGGCGAGGTCTGGGCACTGCGGACGGCCGGTCCTCCCCACGGTCAGCGACGGGCAGGCCGTATCGGTGGCCACGGCAGTGAACACCGACGGGGGCCAGGTCCTCGGAGCGGAGCCATGTCGTCGCAGAGGGACGACGCATCATCTGTCTCCGCACCAAGCGCAGGACGCGAGCGGTGCCGTGAAGTCGGACACCAGGGGCGTCTGTTACCTCTACGTCCCACGCGGAGAACGGCATCGCGATCGACGTACTCGTCGAACAGGCGTGGGGGCTGGGCCGCGGCGACTTCTCGAAGTGCCGCACGGCAGGCCGGGCGTCGAGAACCGATCGTTGCCGGTGGTCTCGTGTAGCGGCGTGGCCGCGGTCCGGTCGTGCCGCGCCGAGTCAGCCGGGCGGCGGAGCCGAGCCGAGAGTCCGACGAGGTCCTGCCGCGCGATGCTCCCCGAGGTCGAGAGAGTCCGCACACGGACGAGGGGCCGGGACGTGGTGTCCCGGCCCCTCTCGCTGGAGTGCCACAGCGCAGCGTACGAGGATCAAGAAGCTACGAGGAAGAAGCTACGGGGATCGACCGAGGCGCCACTACGTGATCGATCAGTCCGTACTCCTTGGCCTCCTGGGCAGTGAAGATCTTGTCGCGTTCCACATCGGCAGAAACCTGCTCCAGGGTCTGCTGAGAGTGGTCCGCCAACACCTTCTCCATGAGTCGGCGCAGCCGTTCGATCTCCGCCGCTTGGATTTCCAGGTCGGATACCTGGCCCTGGCTTCCCTGACTGAACGGCTGGTGAATGAGCACCCGAGCGCTCGGCAGTGCCATCCGCTTTCCCGGCGTGCCCGCGGCGAGAATCACCGCGGCGGCAGAGTTGGCCTGCCCCAGGCAGACCGTCTGGATGTCAGGCTTGACGAACTGCATGGTGTCGTAGATGGCGGTGAAGGCCGTGAAGGAGCCGCCAGGAGAATTGATGTAGAGGGAGATGTCCTGGTCCGGATCCATGGCTTCCAGGCAAAGCATCTGTGCCATGACGTCGTTGGCCGACACATCGTCGACCTGACTTCCGAGGAATATCACCCGCTCGTCGAAGAGCTTGCCGTACGGATCCAGTTCCCTGGTTCCCTGCGAGGTGCGCTCCACAAAGCTCGGAACGACGTAACGACTTTTCATGGGGATGTTCCAAGCTTGAGATGAGTATTCAGTCGGCTGCACTGAGTGCGACACCTCCATACGAATAGGCGTCGTGGTCCCACCACGCGATCAAGCGGCAGAACCGCCCGGGAAGGTGCTGGCACCCGGCGTACCTGTGGCGTTGGTCATGATGTCGTCGATGAGGCCGTACTCCTTTGCCTCGGCCGGCGTGAACCAGCGGTCCCTGTCCGAGTCCTTGGTGATCCGCTCCGGAGTCTGCCCCGAATGCTGGGCGATCAACTCGGCCATCTCCCGCTTCGTTTCCCGCAGTTGCTCGGCGTAGATCCGGATGTCCGTGGCGGAGCCCGCGAGCCCGGCCGAGGGCTGGTGCATGAGAATCCTGGTGTGCGGCAGCGCGAACCGCTTCCCCGGAGTGCCGGCCGTGAGCAGGAACTGGCCCATGGACGCGCAGAATCCCATGGCGATGGTGACGACATCGTTGCGGATGTACTGCATGGTGTCGTAGACCGCCAGTCCGGCCATCACGGAGCCGCCGGGGGAGTTGATGTAGAGATAGATGTCGCGGTCCGGATCGGCGGCCAGCGTGAGCATTTGGGCCGTGATCTGGTTGGCGATTTCGTCGTCGACTTCCTTGCCCAGGAAAATGATGCGGTCGCTGAGCAGGCGGTTGTAAATCTGGTCACCGAACGCGGCGCCGCCGTTGGGGTTGTAGGCATACGGTGCGGTCGACGCTGCCGGGTGGTGGAACTTCGCGTCACTCATGTCTTCCCCTGTTCTTGACCGAGCCCCAGGCGCCCCGGGGAACTGCTTCGGGTAAGCGATGGTCGGAACTCGCCTCCCCAGTCTCATTTGAAGCTAACACGTTCACACGCCACGGAACGTGACTCCGTCTGTCGTTCGCTGAGAGCGGATGCGTGACTCAACGCCCGGCTCCACAACCGGTGTTGAGCTGCGGTGGCCAGGTGCCGATGCGCAGCATGCAATCTCGGACATGCGGCGACGAATTTCAGTCAGACCCCCCGGCGCTTTGCGTCACCCCGAATGTCCGCAGGCCGGTGCTTCCAGGGTTCGATGTCGGCGGATCGTTCGCTCGAATAGGACGGGAATGACTCGTTCGCGTGCGAATGGTGACGTGAAGTCAACCTTCGCCTCTCCCCAACCGCCCCCCTTGTCGGCAAACCCGTTGGCCCGGTCCTACGAACAGGTGCTCGTGAACAGTCGGTTACTCCTGCACTGTCCCTGGGTGTACTCCTTCAACGACACCGGTGCGGGCGGAAGCGGATGCCGTGTGGTCATCCTCCATCCGGGTTCGTTGGGGGCGTCCCCGCGCCCTCGTCCCTGAACAGCCCGGAGCGTCATCTCCCCTACTGCTGCGCGGATTTGACGAGCCATCGGTAGGCATCAGTTCCGGTACGTCGTCCTACTTCAGGTGGATGGTCTATTTTTCGACCATTTAAAGGATGGAGGATTTTCAGCCGCGTGATCGAACGAATGGGCGCAACGGTTTTGGCGCCCCCAGCGTGTCTCGCAGCGGTATCCGGAAGGGAGCGCCGCACGATTCGCGCCACCGTTGGAAGGGCGGTGACTTGAGAGGTCTTGTGTGAACTCTGAGCCTGGTGTTGCATCTTGCGGGGGGAGGTGCTGACGATTCAGAAGACGGGGGAGAGGCGAAACCGCCCGGCCCGACGCACGCGTCGATGGGCCGAGGGGCAGGGATCGCCACAGGGGAGGCCGTCGTGCCGGCCCGATATCTCTCCGAGGCCGGCGATGTCGCCGCCCACGCTGCGCATCGACGCAGACCAACGCCGTGCGTGCGCCCGCCGGGTGACGAACAAGACGCATTCCGCATCCAGGACCGTGCAGTGGGCGGGCCGGCCGCGCACGGCGATCCGTAGCCGCTGTTTCTGTTGCCCACTTCGAGCCGCCGGCGATCCGCAGACCCGGACGATGCCGGACCGCACCACGACTCGACCGAGGACACCCGCCCGAGGCCTGCGATTTCGTGAAGGGAAACACCATGACTGAACCGTCGTCGACCGCGTTGGACGAGCTCTGGAAGCTGGTGTACACCAGCTTCCGATTCCCGTTCATGCATGCCGCCCAACGGCTGGATCTGTTCACCCTGCTCAAGGACCGGCCCGGCAGCACGCTTGAGGAAATAACCGACGCGTTAGGGCTGGAAGAGCGCGCGGGACATGTGCTGCTGCTGGGGTGTTGCGCGTACGAACTGGTCCGCAAGGAGGGGGACGGCTACCACAACACCGCCGCGACCGACCTTCTGGCTGGTGACCAGGACGCCTTCATGCCGGTCATCGTCCGCTACACCCACCAGGTGCTCTACCGGCCGGTCGGCTGGCTCTACGAGTCGCTGGTGCAGAACGAGAACCTGGGGATGGACCGGGAGTTGCTCGCGGGATCGTCGGCGACCACGCTCTACGAGCTCCTCGCCGAGGACAAGGACCTCGAAAAGGTCTTCACCGCGATGATGGAACACCAGAGTCGCTCGGTGGTCGAGGACCTCGTCAACGCCGTTGACTTCTCGTCGTACCACCGCGTACTGGACGTCGGAGGGGGGACCGGAACCAACGCCATCAGCTTCGCCGAACGATGGCCGCACCTTCAGGCGACCATCCTCGAACTGCCCAACGTGGCGAAGATGGCGAACGACCGGATCGCTGAGGCCGGCCTGTCCGAGCGGGTCAGCGCGATCGGAACCGACATCATGCAGGAAGAGTTCCCCACGTCGTCCCACGACTGCGTCGTGTACTCCCGGTTCCTCGAAATCTGGTCCCCGGAGCAGGTCAAGGACCTTTTCGCGAAGACCTACCGCGCGTTGGAGCCGGGCGGCCACATGGTGATCGTCGCCTGTGCCCAGGACGACGACGAGACGGGTCCCGCCCACGCCGCGTTCATGTCGGCGTACGTCCAAACGGTCGCATCGCCCGAGGGCCGCATCTACACGGCGCGGGAGTTCGAGCAGTGGTACACCGAAGCCGGTTTCGAGACGATCGACCGCCAGTACCCTGGACGGTTCGACGTCATCCTTCGGGCCCGCAAGCCCGAGGCCGTCTGAGCTGAACCGGGGGGCAGTGGAAGGGGAGTTGACCGGCGGCATACCGCGTCGGCCCGGCTCGGTCCCGGACTCTCCCGGGCTCGTGCGTCGGATGCGCCGGTGAGCCCGTCCGCGCCGGAACCGGGGGCACGCCCGCTCGCTTCGCTTCTTCGGAGGCATCGCCGAACAGGCCCCTCGCTCGGGGCGGCGAAGCGCTGGTCGGCAACGCGCGACCACGGCGGCCGGGCCCCGGCCGGCCCCGGCCGGCACGGCGCCCCCCAGGGTTCGCTGCGAGCCGATCCCACTCCATCTGACCAAGTCTCTACGGAACTCGTCCCCTGGCATCCGGGTGAACCGCCTCGCCGGAGGAGTTCGCCCCGGAGCGGACGCGGTGCGGCCCCGCTCCGGCTCGGTCGAGCGGAATGCATGAGGGCAGTGCTGGAAGTGATTTCGCAGCGCAGGGTCGGCGTCACCGCCACGGGGTGGACGCACTTGATTTCACGATGCATTAACGTGCCATCTCGACCAAGAGCCGATAATTGACCTCAAACGGCAGTCGAATCATGCTGTAATGTCACTCGGCAATCTTCTGCGGACTGCGCATCAGTGTGCCTGTAGGCAGCGGGTTTTGACGAACGGGGGAAGTCATGCGAGCACGCCTTGAGCGCTGTCAGGGAGATGTTGAGCAGGAGTGCCACCCCAGTTCCGTGAAGTCGGACGAGTGTGATGTCTCCTGGGTCTCTGATGATTTTTTAAAGCGAATGCAAGGCGGCCGGTTCACGCGTATTGTGTACTGCGGAACGGGTCACTCGACCACCGTGTCGGACATGATCGGGGTCTTCGTCCACTCGGTCAGGAACGACCTTGAAGTGCAGGTCTGCAAAGACCGCGACTTCGCGTTCCCGGTCCCGCGTTCGGTGAGCGAGGACGATCGGAAGCGAATCGTCCGGAGCTGCTGGGCACCCTTCCCGCTTCTGGTCGCCACGCTCCGGCAGCTCGGGATCCTCGATGTGGGCCGTGGTCCCGAGGCCCGTGGCCTGGCGAAGGCCCTGCAGAACGTCGTCGCGCCTGCGCTGCGTGCGTCGGCCGCCGATGCCGGCGACGCACCGCAACGAGATCGATATGGTGCCGGTGACGGGGAATTGCTGCCACGAGTTCTGCCACGGCGAGGCGGCCACGCTCACCGATCCCGAGTGCCGGCACGGCATTCTCATCTTCTCCGGCCCGGCAGCGGACGAAGACACCCGAGTCAAGCGCAAGAAAATGGTTTCGTCGCGCACCGCGTCGGTCTCGAAGAACGCGCGTCACCGTGGCAGAAGCCGAACTCGACCAGCCAACCTCCATCCGCCAGTATTTCACCGCGCTGGAACTCATTGAGTGCCTGACCCCCTTGGTCTCCGAAGGGCGCGGGAAACGAAGCATGCCATCTCACCTCCGAGGCGGCCGGGCATTCCTGGCAGCACGGCAGCGCGACCGCCGCGGAGAATGCCCGCTGAGGCACTCCCACAGCTCATGCAGCACAGGCAAAGCCGAGGAAAATGGAGCGATCGTGAATCTCCGGGGGCGCAAGTCTCTCACGGCATATCAGCAGGACATCTGGGCAGCGAACTCTCTTTACCCGGATCTCCCGCAGTTCAACTGCTTCATCACCGACCGGTTCACAGGTGAGGTCGACGTCGACCTGCTCAAGGAGTGCCTGCGCCGCGCGGCCGACCGCAACGACGCGTTCCAGCTCCGGATCGACCCGGAGGACGGAACCCCGAGCCAGTGGGCCGAGCACGAGGCGTTCGACATCCCTACGGTCGACCTCTCCGGAACTGCCGTGCCACGTGCGGCCTGTGAGAAGTGGATCAAAGAAGCATTCGACGTCCCGTTCGAGGCGGAGCGTCGTCGGCTGTTCACGTTAGCGGTCCTCAAGGAGCGCGAGAACGTCGTCCACACCTACGTCAAGGTGCACCACATCGTCGCCGACGGCTGGGGCCTGAACCTGTTCATGTCCCAGGTCCGCGCCGAATACGACCAGGTGCGGCGGACCGGGCGGTTCCGCGACCGGCCCGCGCCGTCGTACCTCGATTTCGTCGACGAAGAGCGCCGCTACCAGGGTTCGGACGATCACGAGCGGGACCGTGAGTTCTTCCAGCAGCAGTTGAAGGGCGTCACCCCGGCGTTCTTCCGCCGCACCGCCCCGGCCGGCTCCCGGCAAAGCGCCCGCCACAGCTTCCTGATCGAGCGCGGCGTCATCGACGGCATACGTGAACGCGGCCATTCGGTCTTCGCGTTCGTCGCCAGTGCCTTCTCCGTCTATCTCTCCCGGGTCCACGGCAGCGACGAGGTCGTTCTGGGCGTCCCGCTGCTGAACCGGCCCACCGACGGCCAGAAGGAGACCGTCGGCCATTTCGCCAACACCCTGCCGCTGCGGGTGACCCCTTCCGGAGACCGCACGATGAGCGAGCTGGTCGCCGGGGTGCAGGCCGCGACCCGGGCGCTCAAGCCCCATGAGCGGTTCCCCCTGGGCGACCTGCTGCGCTCGGTACCGCTTCAGGAGAGCGGCCCCAAGCGGCTGTTCGACACCACCATCACCTATCTGCGCTGGCCCAGCCCGCTCGACGTGCAGGGCGTGGCGTACGAAACCGTCGTACAGGCCCGCGCCCACGACGACGACGTACTGGCGGTCGTCGTCAACGAGCCCGACGACGTCAGCGACGTCCTGGTCGACATGGACTACGCGCTCGACGTCTTCGACACGGACTTCCCCATCGAGTCGGTGGCCACCCACATCGAGACGATCCTCAAGGGCGCCCTCGCCCGGCCGGACCGCCCGCTGTCAGAGGTCCCCATGATCAGCGAAGCTGAGCGCGCCGCCCTGCTCACGACGGGCAGTGGCCCGGTGTCCGACTTCTCCCGGGACACCACGGTCCACGCGCTCTTCGAGCAGCAGGCGGCCAGGACCCCCGACCGGTTGGCCGTCGTCACGGACGATCCCGCCCAGTCGCTCACCTTCGCCCAGCTGGACGCGTGGTCGAACCACGTCGCGCACCAGTTGCGCGGCGACGGCGTGGAGGTCGGCGACCGGGTGGCCGTGGTAGCCGAGCGCAGCCCGCAACTGGTGGCGGCCGTACTGGGAGTGCTCAAGGCAGGCGGTGCGTACGTACCGGTGGACCCGAGCCACCCCGCGGAACGGGTCAGGTTCCTGCTCACCGACAGCGGGGCGAAGGCCGCACTCCTGGGCAGTACCGTGTCCGGTGCCCTGGTGGGTGACGCGGTGCCCGTACGGAACCTGGACGCCGCCCCGCGTGCCGCGTCCGCGCCGCCCGGCTCCTTCGGCGGTCCGCGGGACCTGGCCTATGTCATCTACACCTCGGGGTCCACCGGGCAGCCCAAGGGCGTGCAGGTGGAGCACCGTTCCGTGGTGAACCGGCTGGAGTGGATGCAGCGCGGCTACCCGGTCGGTGCCGAGGACGTGCTGCTCCAGAAGACGCCGGCGACCTTCGACGTCTCGGTGTGGGAGCTGTTCTGGTGGGCGATCACCGGCGCCGGACTCGCGCTGCTCCCGCCCCGGGGCGAGCGCGACCCCAAGGTCATTCTCGGGACGGTCAAGGCGCACCGGGTGAGTGTGGCCCACTTCGTGCCCTCGATGCTCGGCCCCTTCCTCGACCTGCTCGAAGCGACTCCGGCACTCGTCGACGACATCGCGTCACTGCGCCTGGTGTTCTGCAGCGGAGAGGCGCTGACGCCTGCTCAGGTGAACCGGTTCAACCGGGCTTTCACCGCGGCCGGTGCCACCCCGCCGCGGCTGGTCAACCTCTATGGCCCGACCGAGGCCACGGTCGACGTCACCTACTACGACTGCCCGGGCGACGCGGCCGAAGAAGTCCGACGGGTCCCGATCGGGCGGCCGATCGACAACCTCCGGCTCTACGTGGTCGGGGCACACGGCGACCTGCAGCCCGCCGGAGTGGCCGGTGAGCTGTGCATCGCGGGTGTGGGCGTGGCACGCGGCTACCTGGACCGGCCCGAGCTGGACTCGGCGGTGTTCGTGACGGACCCGTTCACACCCGGCGGACGGATGTACCGGACCGGTGACCGGGCGCGATGGCTCGCGGACGGCACCCTCGAATATCTGGGCCGGCTGGACGACCAGGTCAAGATCCGCGGAAACCGGGTGGAGCTCGGCGAGGTGCGCGACCGGCTGGCGGCCTTCCCGGGCGTCCGGGACGCGATCGTCGTGGACCGGAGCACCTCGGCCCGCGGCGTCCACCTGGTGGGTTACTACGTCGCGGATGAGGAAGTGCGGATCGCGGATCTTCGGGACCGGCTCCTGGAGACCTTGCCGGAGTTCATGATCCCGGCGTTCTTCGTACGGATCGACCACATCCCGCTCACCGCGAACGGCAAGGCCGACCGGCGGCGGCTGCCCGCTCCCGCCGTCGAGGCGGACGCCAAGGGCGCGGCGCCGGCCAACGAGATGGAGGCGAAGATCGCGGCGGCCTGGTCCGTCGTCCTCGAAACCGACGGGATCGGTGTCGACCAGGACTACTACTCCCTGGGCGGGGACTCGATCCTGATGCTCCGCATCCAGGCGGAGGCACGGCGCGCCGGCGTGCACTTCACCCTGGCCGACATGGTCCGGCACCCCACCGTGGCGGCGCTCGCCGAGGTCGCGACCACCTCGTCGCCGGACGGGCGGGACGCTCCGCTGGAGCCGTTCGCGCTGGTCTCCGGGGTCGACCGCGCGCGGCTGACCGGCCTGGCGGACGCCTACCCGGCGACGCGGCTTCACCTCGGTCTCCTTTACCACAGCCGGGAGCACGAGCGGACGGCCGTCTACCACGATGTCTTCCGCTACTCCCTCAAGACGGTCTGGGACGAGGAAGCGCTGCGCCGCGCCTTCGACAGCCTGGTCCGGCGCCACCCGGTCCTGCGCTCGGCATTCGATCTGGGCGGATACTCCGAACCCCTGCAACTCGTCCACCGCGAGGTCGACGGCGGACTGGAGATCGCGGACCTGCGCGGGCTCAGTGACGAGGAGGCGCAGGCCGAGGTCGCCCGGCACGTCGAGGAGCGGCGGTACCACGAGTACCGGCTGGACCGCCCGCCGCTGTACCTGTTCCGTGCGCACGTCCTGGACTCCTCCGTGGAGCTGGTGTTCAGTTTCCACCACGCGATCCTGGACGGCTGGAGCGTGGCCACCCTCGTCCGCGAGCTGCTCCAGGACTTCCTCCATCACGCCGGGCAGCCCGTCGCCGCCGTCCCGTCCGGCGAGCTGCCGTCCCCCGCCCTCTACGTACGTGAGGAACGGCGGGCCCTCGCCTCCGATCTCACCAAGGGCTACTGGGAGCGGCTGCTGGCCGGCTCCGAACTGGTCCAGCTCGACGGATTCCGGCCGTACGCACCCGCGGGCGACGAGGGACTCATCGTCCACCATGTGGAACTGCCCGACGGCCTCGGCACCCAGGTGCGCCAGTTGGCGCGCACCCATGGCCTGCCGGTCAAATCCCTGCTGCTCGCGGCGCACTGTCTGACCCTGCGGCTGTACTCCGACACGCCGGACATCACCACGGGCCTGGTCACCGGCGGACGGCCGGAGGAAGCCGATGCCGAACGGATCACCGGTCTCTTCCTGGAGACGCTGCCGCTGCGCCTCGACCCCGAGCCGCGTACCTGGCTGGACTCGGCGCGCGAGGTCTACCAGCAGGAGCGGGACAGCCACCCCCACCGGCACTACCCGCTCAGCGCGATCCAGGAGGACCGCGGCGGGGGCGTGATCTTCGAGACGGCCTTCAACTACGTCCACCCGCACGTGCTCACCTCGCTCTTCGAGGACACCGGCATGGAGCTGACCGGCTTCAGGACCTGGGAGGAGACGAACTTCAAGTTCCTGGTCAACGCTGTGGTCGACCCCGTGGACGAACACCTCTGGCTGCGCATGGACTGCGACGGACGCACCTTCTCCCGGGCACAGGTGGAGAGCATCGGCCGGACGTATCTCGCCGTCCTCCAGCAGTTGACCGAACACCCCGACGAGAGCGTGGACTTCGCCTTCCTGCGCGATCCGCGGGCCGAAGCGGCACTGAGGTCAGCGCCCGGCACCGGCGTGGCCGCGCACAAGAACGTCATCCGGCGGATCGACGAGCACGTGGCGCGCACCCCCGACGCGGTGGCCGTCTCCTGCGGGTCGCGCCAGTGGACGTACGCACAGCTCGACGACGCCGCGAACCGAATAGCCCGTGGTCTGATCGGCGCCGGGGCCCGGCCCGGGACGACCGTCGGCATCGCGATGGACCGGTCGCCCGAAACGCTGGCCACCGTGCTGGGGGTCGGGAAGGCCGGCGCCACCTGCGTCCCGCTCGACGTCAGCTATCCACCGGCCAGGCTCGCGGCCATGGTCGCCCAGGCCGACCCGGTGCGGATCATCACGCACGCCACGCACGCGCATCTCTTCGCGGACTCCTCCCGGCTGCTGGACGTGGCCGACCTGCTCACCGCCGAGCCGGCAGCTGACGGGCCGGACCTGCCGGAGATCACCGGTGAGACCGTCGCCTACCTGCTGTTCACTTCCGGATCCAGCGGTGAGCCCAAGGGCGTCGAACTCCCGCACCGGGTGCTCGCCAACTACATGGAATGGCAGATCCCGTCCGTCAGCGGCGCGGCGGGCGGCAAGACCCTGCAGTTCGCATCGCTCAGCTTCGACGTGGCGTTCCAGGAGATCTACTCCACCCTGTGCGGCGGCGGCACTCTCCAACTGCTCGCCGAGGAGGAGCGGCGCGACATGCCGGCGCTGCTGCGCCTCCTGGACCGCGAGGAGGTGGAGCGCGCCTTCATGCCCTGCGTGGCGCTCCAGCAGCTCGCGGAGGCCTCCCAAGCGCTGGGCATCCGGCCCCGCGCGCTGCGGGTCGTAATCTCCTCCGGCGAACAGCTGCGCGTCACCGACGAGATCCGGCGGTTCTGCGCCGCGCTGCCGGGCACCGTGCTGGAGAACCAGTACGGGCCGACCGAGACGCACCTGCTGACCCACCACACGATGACCGGCGACCCGGCCTCCTTCCCCGACCTGCCGCCCATCGGCACCCCGTTCGACGGGATCGAGATTCACCTGCTCGACGGGCTGATGCAGCCGGTGCCGCCGGGCGCGAAGGGGGAGGTCTACGTCGGCGGGGTGTGCCTGGCCCACGGTTACCGCAACCGGCCCGACCTCACCGAGCAGCGCTTCGTACCGCATCCCTCCGGGGAGCCGGGGGCCCGTCTGTACCGCACCGGTGACCTGGCCAGGCGCATGCCCGACGGCAACCTCGTGTGGCTCGGCCGCGCCGACTCCCAGGTGAAGGTGCGCGGCTTCAGGGTCGAGCTCGCCGAGGTGGAAATCGCGATCGCCAAACTCGCCGAGGAGCAGCCGGGTATTCGTGAGGCCGCGGTGGTGGCCCGGCGCCGGGAAGGCGCCGACGCGTTCCTCGCCGCGTTCCTCGTGGGTGACGCGGCCGCCGTTGACCTGGACGAGGTGCGTTCCCGCCTGCGCGTGGTGCTGCCGGACTACATGATGCCCTCGCACCTGGAGTGGCTGCCCCGCATCCCCCTGACCCCCAGCGGCAAGCGGGACGACGCGCTGCTGCGCCGCATGCCGCTCGCCGCGCCGACGGCCGACGCCGCCCCGCCGGGTGACGAGTACGAGCGGGCGCTGGTGGACATCCTGGCGGAACTGCTGGAGCTGCCGTCGCTAGGGGTGCGAGACAACTTCTTCGACATCGGCGGCACCTCTTTGACCGCGATGCGGCTGGTGATGACGATCGAGAAGCGGTACGGCGTCAACGTCCCGCTCTCCGCGTTCGTCGCGGCGCCGACCGTGGCCGGGCTCGCGGAACGGCTGCGGGGCGGGGACTCGGGGGCGGAGTTCGACCCTGTCGTGCCGATCCGCGCCCAGGGCAGCGAGCCCCCGCTCTTCCTGGTCCACCCACTCGGCGGCCACGTCCTGTCCTACGTACGCCTCGCCCGCCACCTGCCGGAAGACCGGCCGGTCTACGCGCTGCAGGCTGCCGGGACCGTCCCCGGCACGGAACCGCTCAGCTCCGTCCCCGAGTTGGCCGACAGCTATCTGAAGGCGATACGCCGGGCGTGCCCGGAAGGCCCGTACGTCATCGGCGGCTGGTCGTTCGGCGGCTTCATCGCCTTCGAGATGGCGCGTCAGCTGCGGCGCACCGATCCGGACGCCCTCCGGGCCGCCGTGCTGATCGATCCGATCTTCGTGCGGCAGGGCGAGCGGCCCGACATCGCCGACCATTCGCTGCTGGAGTGGTTCTTCTGGGAGCTGCTGTGGATGGAACGCGGCGGGACCGCGCCGGTGGTCTCGCTGCCGGACGGGCTGGAGGAGGAGGCGAAGTTCGACTTCATCGTCGAGCACGCCACGCAGGCCGGCGTCCTGCCGGCGGGCAGTTCACGCACCACCGTGCGGCGGCTGTTCCGCATGTTCAAGGCGCACTGGCAGGCGATTCTCTCCTACCACCCCGAACCGGGCGACGAGGACCTGGTACTGCTCCGCGCCCACGCAGAACTTCCGGACATCCTCCGGCCGATGCACGGAGCCGCACAGAGTCTGCACGAGGACCCCACCAACGGGTGGGGAGCCCTGACCACCGGCCGGCTCCAGGTGGTGGACGTTCCTGGTGACCACTTGGTCCTGCTGGAGGAACCGCACGTGAGCACGGTCGCCCAGAGGGTGGCGGAAGCGATGTCCGACCGTCTCGACGGGCGGCCGGCAAAGAGGAGCGGGAAATGATCCAGCACTCCCCACGCAAGGCCCTCATCATCGGGGCAGGGATCGGCGGGCTGGCGGCCGCGGCCACGCTGCGCCGGGCCGGCGTCGAGGTGCAGATCTTCGAACGGGCCCCCGAGCTGCGCCCGGGGACGACAGCGGTCTCCTTGATGGCCAACGCGATCCTGGCGTTGCGCACCCTGGACATCGACATCGCTCCGGGGCTGGACAAGCGCGGTGAGGTCTTCGACGAGCTGAAGTTCCTGACGAAGCGCGGCAGGCCGATCAGAACGCTCCCCTTCCGTGAACTCGCGGACCGGCTGGGCGCGTCGAACTACGCCGTCCACAGGGCTGATCTCCAGCAGACGCTGTTGGACGCGCTCGGGGACGACCAGGTCATCCAACTCAACGCCGCGGCAACGGGGTTCGTCTCCGGTGCCGACGGGGTCGAGGTGACCTTCGAGGACGGGCGGACGGCCTCGGGCGACGTCCTGATCGGCGCGGACGGCTTCAACTCCGCGATCCGCCGCCAGGTGGCGGTCGCCGATGAGCCACGGCCCGGCAACTACGCCTGCTGGCTGGCGACGGTGCCCTTCAGCCACCCGCGGATGACCAAGGGCTACGCCGCGCACTACTGGGGGCGGGGCCAGCGCTTCGGCCTCGCCGACATCGGTCACGGCCGCGCGTACTGGTGGGGGACGAAGAATGTCCCCGCCGGGGCCTCCGGGCGCCTGCGGCGGGGCAAGGAGGGGCTCACCGGCCTCTTTGCCGGCTGGGCCGACGAGGTACAGGAGGCGATCCGGGCCACCCCCGAGGAGACGATCGTCCGCATCACCGCCCAGGACCGCCCGTTCCTGTCACGGTGGGGCAGCGGACGGATGACCCTGCTCGGGGACGCGGCGCACCCGATGTTGGTGAGCCTCGGCCAGGGCGCGGCGCTCGCCATAGAGGACGCCGTCGTCCTCGCCCAGCACCTCAAGGGGGCAACGGATCTGTCCGCGGCCCTGCGCGGCTACGAGGACGAGCGCCGGCCGCGGACCGAGGCACTGGTCGGCGCGGCCCGTGCGCTCAGCGAGACCGAGCAGCTGGAGGGCGCGGCCTCGTCCCGGTTGCGCGACCTCTACTTTCGGTTCGCGCCCCTGTCCAAGCTCACCAGCCAGAACGAAGCGGTCCTCACCTGGCCCCCACTGGACTGAGCACACCCCATGACCGCTGAGGGCCGACCCGCGGGTGGGCATTCCGGAATTCCGGCATGCCGAGTTCTGGATATGAGCGCCGACCCGTGAAGGTTGGGCTACGCAGGCCCCCACGAAGTAAGGAGTTCTCCATGCAGCCGCGACTTGCCGTGATTACCGGCGGAACGAAGGGAATTGGCCTGAGCTTCAGTCGTAGACTGCTGTCCGTGGGGTACCGGGTCGTCGCCCTGTACCGCAGCGACCAGGAGTCCGCCGCGCGCGCCGTAAAGGAGCTGGGCGACGACGGTTTCACGGCACTGCAGTCGGACATCTCCGACAGCGCTGAGGCCTTCCGCACCATCGAACTGCTGCTGTCCGAGCACGGTACCCCTCATGTGCTCGTCAACAATGCGGGGCGGAACATCGACCGTCCTTTCCTGGAGATGTCTCCGGCGGATTGGAACCAGGTAATCGAGGCGAACCTGTCCGCGCCCTTCTACCTGACCCGAGTGCTGGCTCCCGCCATGCTGGCGGCCGGCGGTGGCAGTGTGGTCAACGTGGCCGCAACCACCGGCATCCGGCCCCGGCTGAACGGCGCCAACTACTGCGCGAGCAAGGCCGGCCTGCTCCACCTCACCAAGTGCCTCGCACTGGAACTCGCTCCCACGATCAGGGTCAATTCTCTGATCCCCGGCATGATCGACACCGAAGAGATGAACACACGGTTCAGGACGGATGAGCCGGAGTTCCGTGACCGGCTGCTGGCCGAGATCCCGCAGGGCTACATCGGCAGCCCGGAATCCATGGCCGACGCACTGGAGTTCCTGGTCAGTGACAAGGCTTCGTACATCACGGGACAGAAGATGATTGTTGACGGCGGCCAGTTCATGTGGTGACGGTTCGGCTTTCCGGTATTCGCACAGCTGATTCCCACCCGGCGGACGCCCCCCACAACGAAAGGTAAGTCACATGCAGTCGCGCATGGCACGCTACGAGAACTTTCTCACCAATGAGTACCGGACGGGATTCCTCAAGCCTGAGGAATACTCCCTCGCAGACGTCACCGGCGACCTCCGACTCAAAATCAAGTCGGGGCAGTTCAAGCGGGTCGTGTTCACCGGTATGGGATGCTCCGCAATCGTCTCCGACGTGGTCGCAGCCTTCTTCAACTCGGCTGGCAGCGAACTGGAATTCCACGTCTTCAACGACTACGACTACCGCTATCTGCTCCCGGCCTCGATCATGGATGACGAGTCGACACTCATCATCCTCAGCTCGTACAGCGGCCACTCGAACGAGCCGGTCCACGTCTTCCACAACCTCGCGCACGCCCATGACAGGGTGCTGCTGCTCACCTCGGGCGGGCGGTTGGGCGACCTGGGCCAGGAGGCGGGAGTGTCGATCGCTCGGTGGACGCTGAGCGAGCCGGACCGCGAGTACCCGCTTTTCCACGTCGGCCAGTACTTCGCCATCCTGCTGGACATGTTCCTTGAACTGGGACTGATCGACCAGGACCACCGGCAGGAGACCCGGGAACTCCCCGGGCACCTGGAGACCGACTTCACTGAGGCCCACCGCGAGCTGGCTCGGGTGGTGGCTGAGCGCAGTCGTGACGCCAACGTCATCATGCTGGCCTCCCCCAAGTGGCACGAGAGCCTGCTGAAGCTGGGCAAGATGCACCTCAACGAGATCGCGATGGTGCCGGCGGCCCGGAACTACTTCCACGAGTTCTGCCACAGCGAGGTGGCCACGCTGTCCGACCCGACCAGGAAGCACAGCCTGATCATTTTCGAGGACGACGACGATGACGCTTACACCAGGGCGAAGATGAAGAACCTGGTCGGTCTCCTCACCAGCGACCGCCCGGAGAACCGGAACATCGAGGTCTCCGTGGTCCCCCTCACCGAACCTACCTTCACCCGCAAGTACTTCACCGCGCTCGAACTGATCCAGTACATAACGCTGGACCTCGGCCGGGCCCACGAGACGCGTTCGCGCGAACTGATTTCCGAGGCCGCGGGCAACCCCTGGTACCACGGGGACACCATCCGCGCCGAGGAAGCCGCCGGCTGACTCCCGGATCGCAGGGGACTGCACTGATTGCGTAAGGAGGGCCTTCATGCAGGCCGCACCAACCACAGTCGATCCGGAGCTGGTCGCTCTCCTCACCCCTGAGGGCCTACCGGTGGAAGACCCGCCGTTCGACGTACCGTCGTCACCGGACGAGCTGACCGGCCTGTATGAGTGGATGGTCATCACCCGGGCCGTGGACGCGGAGTTCATCAATCTGCAGCGGCAGGGACAACTGGCTCTCTACCCCTCGTGCAGGGGCCAGGAGGCGGCACAGGTCGGCTGCGCTGCCTCACTGCGCTCCGACGACTGGCTCTTCCCGCAGTACCGGGAACTCGGGTTGTTCCTGATGCGCGGTGTGCCGGCCGCCGCGGTCGGCTCCGCCTGGCGCGGCACTTGGCACGCCGGCTGGGGCTTCCCCGAGCACGCGTGCGCACCGATGTCCATACCCATTGGTACGCACGCCCTGCACGCGGTCGGCGCCGCCATGGCGGCGCCCCGGCTCGGGGAGGACTCAGTGACCGTCGCGTTCATCGGCGACGGGGCGACGAGTGAGGGAGATGTGCATGAAGCACTGAACTTCGCCGCCGTGAACTCCGCACCGTGTGTGTTCTACATCCAGAACAACCAGTGGGCGATCTCCGTACCCCTGTCCCAGCAGACGCGGTCCCCCTCCCTCGCGCACAAGGCCGTGGGCTACGGCATGCCGGGGGTGCGGGTCGACGGCAACGACGTACTCGCCTGCCGGGCAGTGACCGAACAGGCCGCCCGCCGGGCCCGGGAAGGCGGCGGCCCGACCCTTGTCGAGGCGGTCACCTACCGGCTCGGCCCGCACACCACCTCGGACGACCCGACCCGGTACCGCCCGCAGGAGGAGGTGGACCGCTGGGAGCGGCTCGACCCGCTGCCACGCTACCGCCGGTACCTCACTCACCTGGACATCTGGCACACGGAGGTCGAGGACCGCGCGCAGGCGCGGGCCGCGCAGATGTGCACCGAGTTGCGAGCCAGCGTGTTCGACGCACCGGACGTCCCGCCGGAGGAGCTGTTCGCGCACGTGCTCAAGGAGCCCCCGCAGGACCTGCTGGCCCAATCCGACCAGCTCCTCGCCGAGCTGACCCGGGAGGAGTGATCAGTGGCGGCGACCATGGTGGAAGCACTCAATGCGGCGCTGCGTGAAGCCATGGCCGAGGACGAGCGAGTTCTTGTCTTCGGCCAGGATGTGGCACGCCAAGGCGGTGTCTTCCGTGTGACGGAGGGCCTCGCCGAGCGGTTCGGCCCACAACGCTGCTTTGACACGCCACTGGCCGAGTCGGCGATTGTGGGGGTGGCGTTGGGCATGGCGATGCGTGGACTCCGTCCGGTACCTGAAATCCAGTTCGACGGGTTCGCCTACCCTGCGCTCGACCAGATCGTCAGTCACCTGGCCAAGTACCGCAATCGCACCCGTGGGCAGCTTGCGGTTCCGGTGACACTGCGTATCCCGTCCTTCGGCGGTATCGGCGCGGTCGAGCACCACTCGGAGTCCACCGAGACCTTCTGGGCCCACACCGCCGGGTTGCGAGTAGTGGCGCCCGGCACGGCGGCCGACGCCCACACGTTGCTCCGGCAGGCCATCGACTGTGATGACCCGGTGCTCTTCCTGGAACCCAAGCGACGCTACTGGGAGAGCGGTGACCTGCTTGCCGACGAAGCGCCGGCGGACCTGGCACGGGCGATGATCCGCCGAACCGGGAGGGATGTCACGGTCGTTGCCTACGGTGGCACCGTCGGCACCGCCCTCGAGGCCGCGGAGACCGCCCGGCGCGAGCACGGGTGGGAGCTGGAGGTGGTGGACCTGCGTTCGCTGGCACCCCTCGACTTCCCCACCATCGCCGAATCGGTGTCGCGCACCGGACGCTGCGTCGTGCTGCACGAGGGGCCGCGCACGCTGGGGCTGGGGGCAGAGATCGCGGCCAGGGTGCAGGAGGAATTGTTCTGGGACCTGGAGGCTCCCGTGCTGCGGGCCACGGGATTCGACACACCGTATCCGCCGGCACGATGGGAGAAGGCATGGCTGCCAGGTGTGGACAGGCTGCTCGACAGCATCGACCGATCGTTCGGGTACGCCCATGACTGACGCCCTGACGGATAACGCGGCCCGGGAATTCCTCGTACCCGACCTGGGGGAGGGGCTGGTCGAAGCGACCGTGGTCGAGTGGTTGGTGGCGCCGGGTGACTCAGTTACGGTCAACCAGCCCCTGTGCTCTCTCGAAACGGCCAAGGCCGAGGTGGAGATCCCCTCCCCGTTCGCCGGAGTCGTTCTGGAACGACGCGGTGAGCCAGGAGAAACCCTCCTGGTGGGAACACTCCTGACACTCATCGACACCGCACCGGCCGGCGACGCCGGCAGCGAGGACGGTGCTCACTTACCAGGGACGGAGCCGGGGCCGGTACTCGTCGGATACGGCACGGACCGGGGCACGGCAGCCCGAGGGCGCAGCGTCCGTCGGCGCCCTGCTCCCCGGCGTCCGGAGCCGACCGTGACGGACACCGGACGCCCCCGTGCCAAGCCCCCCGTGCGACAGCTCGCCCGCGCGCTCGGCGTGGACCTGGCTTCCCTCGGCAGGGGCTCGGGCCCCGCGGGAATCATCACGCGTGCAGACGTCCATGCGGCCGCGGACTCCCTCGCCACGGGGGCCGCCAAGGGCCCCGGAACGGAACCGGCGGCGCACACCCTTCCGGTCCGCGGTATCCGGGCGCGAGCAGCCGAGCGCATGGCGATGTCCCGCCGGGAGATTCCCGACGCACACTGCTCCGTCACCGCCGATTTCTCCCGCCTGCTGGCCCTGCGCGACGGGCTGCGGGCGGGGTCAGGAGCGGAGCAGGCCACCCCCTTCGCACTCCTTCTGCGGCTCCTGACGCTGACGCTGCGCGACCATCCACGGCTCAACGCCTCCTTCGTCGAAGAAGGCCCGGCGGTGCGCACGTACGACGCGATACACCTGGGCATCGGCACGGCCACCCCGCGTGGCCTGGTCGTGCCGGTGGTCCGCGATGCCCACACGATGTCCACCGCGGCGCTGACCGAGGAGACGGCGCGGCTGGCGGCTGAGGCCCGCGAGGGCACCCTCGGCCCCGGGGAGCTGACGGGCTCCACCTTCACCGTCTCCAACTTCGGTGCACTGGGGCTCGACGAAGGAGTGCCGGTCATCAACCACCCCGAGGCGGCGATCCTCGGTGTGGGTTCGATCCGGCCTCGTCCGTACGTCCTGGGAAAGGACGCGCTCGTCGTACGGCCCACCGCGAAGCTCACCTGCGCCTTCGACCACCGGGTGTGTGACGGCGCGGAGGCCGCCGCCTTCCTGACCGCGCTGCGTGACCTTGTCGAATCCCCCGAGACGGTCCTTCTGCGGATATGAGACAGGGCCGAGACGACGAGCACCACGTAGGAACGGACAAGGAAAGGACACCGCAACAGTGCCCCTAGCGCAGACTCCCTCGGACACCCCTGTCCTCCGCAGGCCCAGGGCCGACCGTATCCAGCACTTCCGGCCGTCCGTCTTCACCGAGATACGTGAACTCGCCGAGCGGCACGGCGCCATCGACCTGGGCCAGGGCGCGCCCGGACTGGACGCCCCCACGGCCCTGGTGGACGCCGCTGCATCGGCCATGGCCGCAGGACACAACCAGTACCCTCCGGCGGCAGGACTCGGCGAGCTGCGCAGTGCGATAGCCGAAAGCCGGCTGTGCAGCACCGGGGTCCGGTACGAGCCGGACCGTGAAGTGGTCGTCACCGCCGGAGCGACCGAGGCCGTCGCAGCCGCGCTCCTCTCGCTGTGCAACCCCGGGGACGAGGTCCTTACACTCGATCCTTGCTATGACGCCTATTCGGCCGCCGCTTCGCTGGCCGGCGCCAGGCTCGTCGCCGTTCCGCTGGCCATGGAGGGCGACCGGTTCGTGCTGGACGAGGCCGCGTTGCGGGCCGCGGTCACCCCGCGGACACAGGTACTGCTGCTCAACACACCGCACAACCCCACCGGCAAGGTGTTCACCGCTGCGGAACTCGCCGTCCTGGCCCAGCTGTGCCTGGACCACGGACTGACCGCCGTCACGGATGAGGTGTACGAACACCTCGTGTACGACGGCGGAAAGCATCACTCGCTCGCCTCGCTCCCAGGCATGCGGGAGCGCACGCTCACCGTCTCGTCCGCCGGCAAGACATTCAACGTCACCGGCTGGAAGGTCGGCTGGGCCTGCGGACCGGACTGGCTGGTGGAATCGGTGCTCTCCGTCAAACAGTTCCTGACCTTCGCCTCCGGCACACCGTTCCAGGCTGCTGTGGCGGGCATGCTCGCCGACGTCGAGGCGTGGGCAGCGCAGTTGCGAGGCACTCTGCAGCACCATCGTGACCTGCTGCGTACCGGCCTTGAGCAGGTCGGAATGCGTACCTACCGCGGCGAAGGGGGGTATTTCCTGCAGGCGGACGTGCGGGGCGCGGGATATACGGACGGGGACCAGTTCTGCCGGGAGCTGCCCCTGCGGATCGGGGTCGCGGCCATTCCCTCTTCCGCCTTTCGGCACGGTGCCGACAACACGGGCCCGGACTGGCTCGTCCGCTTCGCCTTCTGCAAGTCGGCCGAGGTGCTGCGCGAGGCCGCAGCGAGGCTGGCCGGACTGCGGAAGGGCTGACCCGCCTACCGGGTGGGCCGGGCCAGGGGGGCGGATGCGTGGCCGTCCCCGCCCGGTTGCCCCGCCCGCACCACAGCAAGCACGTCAGTGCTCGGCGAAGCCTGACGTCGGGAGCCTGGGCCGGATGTCGGCCGGCCACAGCGGCCGATCGCCGGCGCTTCCCGCCGCCGGCCTCGTCCGCGCTGCACCGCCCACTCACTCTCCCGAGGATCAGTGATCAGCATGGACCACCGTCTCAGCCCAGAGCTGGAGCAACTCCGCCGCACCGTACGGGAATTCGCGCACGACATAGTCGCGCCGAAGATCGGCGACTTCTACGAGCGGCACGAGTTCCCCTACGAGATCGTGCGCGAGATGGGCCGTATGGGCCTGTTCGCTCTGCCGTTCCCGGAGGAGTACGGGGGCATGGGCGGCGATTGTCTGGCGCTCGGCATCGCCCTGGAGGAACTGGCTCGGGTGGATTCCTCGGTGGCGATCACCCTGGAGGCCGGTGTCTCGCTCGGCGCGATGCCGATCCATCTCTTCGGCACGGAGGAGCAGAAGCGGCAGTGGCTGCCCCGCCTCTGCGCGGGCGAGACGCTCGGCGCGTTCGGCCTGACGGAGCCGAACGGCGGCAGTGACGCGGGCGCACCGCACACCACGGCCCGGCTGGACCCGGACACCGGCGAATGGGTGATCAATGGCACGAAGTGTTTCATCACCAACTCGGGCACGGAGATCACGGGGCTGGTGACCGTCACCGCCGTCACCGGCCGCAAGCCCGACGGCGGACCGCGGATCTCGGCGATCATCGTCCCGTCCGGCACACCGGGCTTCACGGTCGGCGCGCCCTACTCGAAGGTCGGCTGGAACGCCTCCGACACCCGCGAACTGTCGTTCTCCGACGTCCGGGTGCCGGCGGCCAACCTGCTGGGTGAGGAGGGCCGGGGGTACGCCCAGTTCCTGCGCATCCTGGATGAGGGCCGCATCGCCCTCGCGGCCCTGGCGACGGGGCTTGCCCAGGGCTGTGTGGACGAGTCGGTGAAGTACGCGAAGGAGCGGGTGTCGTTCGGCCGCCCGATCGCCTCCCACCAGGCCATCCAGTTCAAGATTGCCGACATGGAGATGAAGGCCCACACGGCCCGGCTGGCCTGGCGCGACGCCGCCTCCCGGTTTGTGGCGGGCGAGCCCTTCAAGAAGGAGGCGGCCCTGGCCAAGCTGCACTCCTCCACCATCGCCGTGGACAACGCCCGCGACGCCACCCAGGTGCACGGCGGTTACGGCTTCATGAACGAGTATCCGGTGGCCCGCATGTGGCGCGACTCCAAGATCCTGGAGATCGGCGAGGGCACCAGCGAGATCCAGCGGATGCTCATCGCAAGGGAGCTGGGCCTGGAGAGCTGAGCCCAGCCGCGCGCACGATCCCGGCCCTGCGTCTGCACGGCGCGGGGCCGGGCCGTCGGCCCTCGAATCGGATCACCGACCCGCGTTCCCGAGATGGCACCGCCGGCCGCCGGACACCGGGGACCTGCCTGTTCCCGAGCTATGTGCCTATGAGGGGGCGGCCTGACGGTGAGCCGAAAGGCCGACCGTCGTCACCTCACTGCGGTGGCCGCTTCTTGCAGGGCGGCCGCCGCGCCGTGGACGAGGGGATCGCCGTGCCCGAAGACCGCCGTGTCGGCCTCCAGCTTGGCCATTCGGTGCAGCGACTCGATGGCCCGGGGGCGGTCGGTGTTGAAGACACCCAGCATCGTTTGGCCGACGTTGGCGACCGCGTCACCGGTGAACAGCACGCTCGGACCGGGCAGGTGGAGTGCGATCGACCCATCCGTGTGCCCAGGCACCGCGACCACCACCGCCCCGCCGCCGAACTCCAGGACATCGCCGTCCTCCACCTCTCGGTCCACCAGGCACGGTGGTGCCACTGGCAGGCGCGGAAGCGTCGCCCAAATCGGCACCTCGAACTCCTCCAGCACCGGCGGCGTCCCGGCCACCTCCCCCTGAATCACCGGCGCTTCCAGCCGATGCGCCAGCACCTCCGCCCCGTGCCGGGCGGCCAATTCGGCAGCCGAGCCCGTATGGTCCTCGTGCCAGTGCGTCAGCACGATCCGCCGAAGCTCGTCGTCAAGGGCTCCCTCGATCTCCGCCGCGCACTCCGCCGTCCCGGTGTCGATCAGGGTCAGCTCGTCACCGTCCCGCCATAAATAGGCCGATCCCACCGGGAATCGGAGCATGCGCAGCTTCGGCAGTACCTCGATCACATCCATGCCCTCAGTCTGCGCGGTCGCCCTCGCGGCCATCCGGTAGTTCGCTCACGGCTCACCGCCACCCCGACCGCCACCAGCAGTACACGATCCGCGAGCGCCCGCCGCCGGGGCCGGCCTCGCTGGGCGTGCGCGGGCCCGCCGGCGCCCGCGGGCCTCACGCGTCCGGCACCACGCGAAGGCGCCGCCCCTCCAGGGACAGGTAGGGGCGGCGCTTCGAGGCGGGGTCGGTCAGACGAGCCACCCCACAAAGTGGAGGATGTTCGCGATGAAGTTGGTGATGAGGTCCATCGAGGCTACTCCTTTGACGTGGGAGTCAACTCTCCGGTCCAGCAAGGGGGTTCGACCGGAGGCGCCGGTAACGGTCTGCAGCCCGTGGCTTGCGCCTCGTCATCATTGCCCGTTGCGGTGAGTCAATTGAACCCCACAACTCTTCGAGCATGCGTGTCGTCGAACGTGCGCGCCCGGGCCCTCGCGTTCGCGTGGACGGGGCTCTTCGCGGTGCCCTCGTGACGACAGTGCACGAACGCACCTCATGCGGCCGGACGCCCGGCCAATTCCCCCTCCTCACGGGCAGGTTGTGCATCACCATCGAGCAGCCGGCGGATGTCGCGGACCGCGGCACGCCCCGCCCGGTTGGCGCCGATGGTGCTCGCCGACGGTCCGTAGCCGACGAGGTGCACCCGCGGATCGCGCAGGGTACGGGTGCCGTCCATCCGGATCCCGCCGCCCGGCTCACGCAGCCGCAGCGGGGCGAGGTGGTCGAGCGCCGCACGAAAGCCCGTCGCGTACAGGAGCACATCGGCCTCGACCGTACGGCCGTCGGGCCAGACCACCCCGCCGGGCGTGAGGCGCGCGAAGAGCGGCAGCCGTTCCAGCACGCCGCTCGCCCGGGCCCGCCGGATCGCCTCGGTCATCGGCAGCCCCGTCACGCTCACCACGCTCCGCGGCGGCAGCCCCTGCCGCACCCGCTGCTCCACGAGCGCGACCGCGGCCCGGCCCTGCTCCTCGCCGAACGGTCCCTCCCGGAACACCGGCGGCCGACGGGTCACCCACGTCGTGGCGGCGGCGACCGGCGCGATCTCCAGCAACTGCTGGACGGCCGATGTCCCGCCGCCCACCACCACGACCCGCGCACCGCGGAAGTCCTCCGGCCCCTTGTACTGCGCACTGTGCAGCTGACGGCCGGCGAAGACGTCCTGTCCCGGAAACCGTGGCCAGAACGGCCGGTCCCAGGTCCCGGTCGCGTTGATCAGCGCCCGCGGTGCGTAAGCGCCCTCGGACGCCTCGACCAGCAGCCGGTCGTCGGCGCCCGCCCGCACCGCCGTCACGCTCACCGGCCGGTGCACCCGCAGCCCGAAGGCCTGCTCATAGCGGTCGAAGTACCCGCCGATCACCTCGGACGACGGGCGCTGCGGATCGGCGCCGGTCAGCTCCATGCCCGGCAGTGCGTGCATCCCGTGCACCTTGTCGTACGTCAGCGTGGGCCACCGGAACTGCCAGGCCCCGCCGGGGCGCGGGGAGTGGTCGAGCACGACGAAGTCCCGGTCCGGTACCCAGCCGGCCCGCCGCAGATGGAAGGCCGCGGCCAGACCCGCCTGCCCGGCACCGATCACCACGACCTCGACGTCACGCACCCCGAAGTGGTTCATGCTTCACCCAACCCGGGAGGGGCCGTATGTCTTCCCGGAGACGCCCGTACGAAAATGGCCGCATGAGCGCCGCATTCACCACTCGCACCCTGGACATCACCACCGGCACGACCGAGGCCGTCGCCGACCTCACCGCCGACTGCGCCGAGTTCCTCCGAGAGCACGCGGACGGCCGGGACGGCCTGCTGAACATCTTCGTGCCGCACGCCACAGCCGGCATCGCCGTACTGGAGACCGGCGCAGGCAGCGACGAAGACCTCCTGGCCACGCTCCACGACCTGCTGCCCGCCGACAACCGCTGGCGCCACCGGCACGGCAGCCCCGGCCACGGCCGCGACCACGTTCTGCCGGCCCTCGTCCCACCCCACGCCACCCTCCCGGTCGTGTCGGGCCGGATGGCACTGGGCACGTGGCAGTCGGTCTGCCTGGTCGACACCAATGTCGATAATGCCAACCGTCAGGTGCGGTTGAGTTTCCTCGGCCAGTGAGAGGACTGGGTGCCCGCCGTTTTCCACTCGCGTGCGGGTGAACCACGAAGCCGCGTCCTCGTGTCGGCCGAAGCCGGATGATCGTGCCCGTTATCGTCAGCTCTCGTGCCGTTGAGCTGCGCGTTTGTGAACCTCAAGCCCGGCGTCGGGAAGACGACGAGTGCGGTGTGGCTGGCCCATGCGCTTCATGAGTCGGGACTGTCGCCGCTGCTGGTGGACGGTGACCCGGCCGGTTCCGCGCTGCGCTGGAGCGAGCTGGCCGGTGGCTTTCCGTTTCCGGTGATCGCCCTGCCGGTGGGGGACGTCCACCGTCGCGTGAACGACTTCCTCGGCGACCGGCAGGCCGTCGTGCTCGACGCGCCCCAGCTGGAGGACCATGCCCGCATCACCCGCAGCATCATGAGGTACGCCGGCGAGTGGATCGTGCCCGTGACGCCCGCCCCCATCGAACTGGACCGGATGGCACCCATCCTTACCGAGATGGCGGACGTGCAGTCCCTGCGTGCCGAACCCGCCCGCACGGCGGTCCTGCTCAATCGCACCAACCGTCCCGATGCCACGCGCACCGGGCCCGATGCCGACGCTCGTGAGGCACTCGGCGAGCGGGGTTTCGAGGTGCTGGACACCCAGATCGCGCGGCTCGACCTCTACGCCCAGTCCTTCGGGAACCCGGTCCAGGCCAAGGGCTCGGCGTACATGGACTTCGCGGAGGAACTGATCAAGCGTCAGGATGAGGAATGAGCCAGCGCAAGGACAACTACCGCGCCGCATTGCGGCGCGAGCAGAATGTCTCGGTACCCCGGTCCGCCAATGTCACCAGGCTGAAGAGCAGATACATCCGGGTGACCGTCGAGGTCGATCCCGACCTGCGAGGCGATCTGACGCGATGGATGGGACGGCCGGTCTCCTCGGTGGTGTTCGCCGGCGCGACCGTCCTGCGTACCCTGGCCGCCACCGCCGGCTGGGTCTCTCGGCCCGGACGCCCGGCTGCGTCCGCTCCGTGTGAGGTTCCGGATTCGGGTCGCTGACCAGGTGGCTCGCACGGCAGGGCGGCGCTGACCGAGGTAGCCGTCACGCAGCGAAGGCCCCCGGCAGGGTGAGCACGGCCCCACCTGCCGCGGTGTTCCGTTCGCTCACTGTCCGCGTTCACTGTGCGATTCGCTGGTGTGGGCGAAGCGACCCACGGTGTTATTCAATGAAGGGTGTGGTCAGGGATCTCGGGCCCCGTCGCACGGGTCCGAGTACGGCCCCGGCGCTGTGCCGGGGATTGCTGAGAGAGCCGGCATGGACTCGACACCCTCGCGCTCGTCCTCTTCGGCGTTCGACCTGGTCAGCAGCGCCCTGGGGCGCTATATCCCACGCCGCGGGGCGGCAGCGGCCGCCGGTCCCGCCGACGCGCAGGGCGACCGCACCACCCGCCCACGTGTACCCGACAACCAGGCAGCCGGCCGTCAGGATCAGATTCTCGGTGCGGTCAACCTGGACCGGGATCTGAACATCACCCGCTGCAATCTGGACGCCCCCGTGTTCGCGGGTCTGGACGCCGTGGTCGGGAGTCCCTTCGCCGATCTCCTGCCCCCGGGGGACGTACCGACGGTCACACGGCGGTTGCGGCAGGTATGGGAGACCGGTGAGGCGCACGTCGCCCGGATCCAGCGCCTGCGGCGCAGCGACGGGTCGGAGCTGGTGGTCTCGATGAGCATCCTGCCCGCCGCGGTGCCGCAGGAGGGCCTGACCGTCTCCGTGATCGCCATGGCCAGGAGGCTGCACCTGTACGCCGCCGAGACCGCGATCGGCACCTCGCTGGACATCGGGGACACCGCACAGTCGCTGGCGCAGTCCCTGCTGGCTTGGGGAGACGTGGCTGCCGTCGACCTCGACTTCGCCGTGTGGACGGGCGAGGGAGTCACCGGGCAGGGGCAGGGGCGCATCCGGCTGCGGCGGGCGGCCCTGGTGCCGGACCGGGCGTGGCCCGAGGGCTACGTGACTCCGGGCGACGATCTTCCCAGCGACGCGAGTCGCCTGCTGGCGCAGGCGGTACGGCGGGACGACGCTCCGCAGGCCATCGTCATACCCGACCGGGAGGCGGTCGAGCGGGTATTCGGCAGTCCGCGGGTGATGCGTGCCCTGGTGCCCGGCGACCGGGCGGCGGGTGTGGCGTGCATACCGCTGGTCTTGGACGGCTCGCCGCCCGTCGTGCTGGGCGTGGCGGAGGTCTGGCGGCGGGCGGACTGCCCCTTCCACGACAGCGAGCTGTTCGACCTGCAGGAACTGGTGGCCAGGACCGCCCATCACGTCGACCTGGCCCGTCAGCACCAGCGCGAGCACACACAGGTGCTGGCGTTGCAGCGCCGGCTGCTGCCCCGGACCGGCGGCGACACCGTCGAGATCGCCAGCGTCTACCAGCCCGCCACCCCCGACAGCGCGGGCGTCGGCGGTGACTGGGTGAACAGCTTTCCGCTGCCGGACGGCCGTACCGCGCTGGTGGTCGGTGACGTCGTCGGGCACGGCCTGGGAGCCGCGGCGACCATGGGCCAGCTGAGCATGGAGGCCCGGGCGCTGCTGTCCGCGGGGCTCGCGCCCGACGAGGTACTGGAGCACCTGGACGAAACCGTGACGCTGATGGACGACGCGGAGTCCGGGCTGGCGGCCGGCTACAGCGCCCTCGGGTCGACCTGCTGCATCGCCCTCTACGACCCGGTCAGCCACCGTGTGTCGCTGTCCAGCGCGGGCCACCTCCCCCCGGTCCTGGTCTCGCCGGACGGGCACGCGGGCCCGCTCGCGGTCCGCCCGCACCCCGGCCTGGGCGCCGAGTTCGCGCTGCGGGAGCCGTTCGAGGTGCGCACGTTCGGCGCCCCCGCCGGCTCCCTGCTCGTCCTCTACACCGACGGCCTGGTGGAGGATCCGGACGTGTCGATCGACGAGGGCATCAGCAGGCTGGCGGACGCCGTGTCCAGGGTGCACCCCTGGGACGCCCTGCAGCAGGCCGCACGGCAGGTCGTCTCCGCGCTGGCTCCCGGGCGCCAGCGCGACGATGTGACCCTGCTGCTCGCGCGGATGGTCGGCTACCGCAAGGGGGACACCGAGACCTGGCGGCTGCCCGCCCGCGACGACGCCCCCGCCCGTGCCCGCGCGCAGGCCTCCGTGCTGCTGCGGCACTGGCGCACCAGGGACGACACCCGGGACAACGTGCTGCTGGTGGTCAGCGAGCTGGTCACGAACGCGGTGCGCTTCGCCACCGGTCCCCTCACGGTACGGCTGATCAGGGCCGGTCACGGCCTGCTGTGCGAGGTGGGCGACACCGGCAACGGCAGGCCACGTCTGGGCCGGGGCGGCCTCTTCGACGACGGCGGTCGTGGCCTGCACATCGTGCACAGGCTCACCACCCGGTGGGGGGTGCGGTGGACGGACACCGGCAAGGTGGTCTGGGCAGAGGTCGCGGGGTGACGCGGACGGCCCGTTTGCCGGTACGGGTGGCGCGGGCTCGGGCTACAGCCACTTCCCTTCCAGGGCGGTGGCGGTCAGGCCCGGTGCGGCCGCGTACAGGACGGCGCGGCTGCCCGACTTCTGCCCGGCGTCGTGCGCCCGCCGCAGGATGTCGAACACGGCGGCGCCGCCGCGGTTGCCGCTGGTGTAGCTGTCCCGGCTGTAGTCCAGCAGCCCCGACGGCCATGCGTCGGGCATCGTCTTCTCCATGTACTCCAGCACCCGGGTCCCGCCGGGGTGCGCCAGCAGCACGTCGGGGTGCCAGGCGTCGGGGTCGTCCTGGTAGCGGACGCGCAGCCACTCCCACATCGCTGCGACCGTCTCCTGCACGGCGCGCGGCCCGCGCCGGTCCATCACGAAGTGGGTGCCGTCCGCCCGGGTGTCCAGGCGGTGCAGATCTTGGGTGCCGGGCAGGGTGTGGTGCCAGGTGGCGTCCAGCCGCAGCACCGACTCGCGCCTCGGGCGGCCCGTGACCACCGCGGCGACCGCGGTGTCGGCGAACAGCAACCGGACGATCAGGGACTCCAGAGTGTCGTCCGTGGGCTGGTAGGTCGTGCTCAGCGCCTCCGCGATCACCACCAGGACCACCCGGTCGGGGTCCGCGGCCACGAGATCCGCCGCCAGCGCCAGGGAGCGGGTCCCCGCTATGCAGGCCCACTGCGTGGCCGGCAGCAGCAGCACGTCCTTGCGGAGCGGAAGCTTGTTGGCCAGGGCGACGTCCAGACCCGGCAGCGCCGGGGTGGTGGAGTGGCTGGTGATGACGCAGTCGATGTCCGCGGCGTCCAGCCCGGCGATCTGCAGGGCCCCGCGCGCCGCACGCTCCCCGTAGGACTGCACGGCCTCCCAGGCCGGCGCGGTGCGCTCCTGGACGGTCTGCGGCCCGGGTATCGCCTCAAGTGCGGTGATCACGCGGTCCGCGTCCTGCTGGGTGAACCCGTCGCGTGCCAACGCCTCTTGGGCCGACTCGATGCTGACACCCCGCAGGCCGCCGCCATTGCCGGGTGCGACGGCGGCCTCCAGCGGCAGCATCCACCCACGTGTCTCGATGCCCGTGCTGGCCGCGATGCCGTCGATCCGCGGCGCCCACGCCGCGTGTGGATGCCGATCGCGCACCTCCGTCACGATGTCGCTGGTCTCCACGGTGTGCTCGCCGTGTATGACGGCAGGAGGACAGAGGTAAGCGGCCATAAGGAGGTACCTTCCAGGGCAGGGGGGAATGTCCCGAGTGCTGTGGCATGAGTCACTTTGAGCTTTGTGCCCAAGAGTTCCGATAGGTGCCACTTCGGGGTGCGGTATCCGTTTCGAGCATGGACACCAAAGGGACATTTACGCTGTGATGCACGCAACTTAAGCGGCTTTTGGGGTGCGTGACACGGCACACACCGCTGACACACGAGCCCTCGGAGCGGTTCCGCAGGTCCTACCTGACCTACCGTCAGCCAGGAGTTCTGGTCAGGGCTGGGCGGCGGACCGCGAACGCTGCCGGGCACCGCACATGCACCGGCGACGTCTGCGCGATGGATGCTGCAGTGCTGCCGCTCGCGACCACCGCCTCGGCTGGAGAGCGCGTGGCGGCCATTGAGAGCCGACCCGCGTGATTCTTACGCCGGCGCGAGCAGGAATCGGGGAAGGTGCATCGGCCCGAATGTCAGGCCGTGGCGAACCTCGTCAGTACGGCCTCCGGCCGTACGTCCGGCAGTGCCCGCCGGAAGGCCCGGTAGTAGGCGGTCTCCTCCGCGGTCCGCAAGCCCATCTCCGACGCTTCCGCATCGGAGACCCGGTCGTGGTCACCGGCTCCCGGTCGCGGTGCGAGCACGTCCTGTGCGCCGCTGCCCGTACCGAACTGCACCTTGCGGCGCCAGAGCAGATGCTCGGGCAGCCAGCCGGTGAAGGCCCGGCGCAGGTGCCCCTTCTCCATGCCGTCCGGTTCGAGCCCCTTCAGCTCCGGCGGCAGCGACACGGCGTGCGCGATGACCTGCGCGTCGAGGAACGGAACGCGTGCCTCAAGGCCGTGGGCCATGGTGACGCGGTCGCAGCGCTGGAGGTTCAGGCCGTGGAGGTCGCCGATGGTGCGGGCCAGTTCGGCGTCGAGTGCGGCAGGGTCGGCGTGTGCGCTGTGGTAGTAGTCGTACCCGGCGAACAGCTCGTCCGCGCCCTCGCCGGTCAGTACCGCCTTGACGTGCCGGGAGGCCAGCTCCGAGAGGAACCAGTTGGGCACGGCGCTGCGGATGAGGCTGGCGTCGAAGGACTCGACCGCGGCGACGACCTGGTCCACGACGGCGGTCGCCTGCTCGGCGTCGAAGACGGCCTCGTGGTGTTCGGTGCCGAGGAATGCCGCCGCCTCGCGGGCCGCGAGCAGGTCGGGCGAGCCGTCGGTGCCGACGGCGAAGGTCTTCAGCGTCTTGCCCCGCTTCGCGTATTCGCGGGCGGCGATGGCGGCGACCACGCTGGAGTCGAGCCCTCCGGAGAGGAACACGCCGACGTCGACGTCGGCCATGAGGTGACGGCGTACGGAGTCCACGAGGACCTCGTGGGTGGCCTTTTCGGCGATCTCGGGCGCCAACTGCAGCCAGTCCTCGGCAACTTCGCCGCCGGGTGCGCCGACGCTCGGGACGGCGTGGGCGAACCGTACGAGGCCGGCCTCGGGCGTCCAGTAGCAGCCGGGCGGGAATGCCTCGACGGCGGGCTGGACTTCGCGCGGGAAGGCGCGCAGCTCGGAGGCGAACCAGAGGGTTCCGTCCTGCTGTGCCCAGTAGAGGGGCTTGATGCCGATGCGGTCGCGGGCGGCGACGAAGCGGCCGTCGGGGGTTGCGGCGCACAGGGCCCACATGCCGTGGAGGCGGTCGAGGGCGGCGGGGCCGTACAGCTTCAGCAGGGCGAGGGCCGACTCGCTGTCGGAAGAGGTGGCGAAGCGGGCGGCCTCGCCGAGGTCGGCGCGGATGTCGGCGTGATTGTAGATCTCACCGTTGCAGACGAGGGCCCAGCCGTCCTGCCGGCCGAGGGGCTGCCGACCGCCGTCGAGGTCCACGATCGACAACCGGGTGTGACCGAGCCAGGCGGAATGCCCGAGGAGCCAGTGGTCACTTTCGTCGGGACCGCGGTGCCTGATGCCGGTGAGCATCTTCCGGCCCGCGGCGCAGGTATGGAGGGGATCGGAGTCCTTGGAGGACTGGTGGTAGATCGCAGCTATGCCACACATGCAGGTCGACATTACGTCATCGGAGCGCATGCAGCAACTACTGTTGCGCTATACGCACGGTTGGGGGAAGGTTGAGCTGTGAGTAACGACAGCCTCAGTAGCGTCAAGCGCGCCCTGGAAGTCCTGCGTGCCCTCGGGCAGGGGCCGATGCGGGTGCAGGCGATGGCACACGCGATCGGCAGAGAGAAGACGCAGGTCTCGCGCACCTTGAAGGTGCTGGCCGAAGAGGGTTTCGTGGTGCGTGACCCCGAAACGATGGAGTACCGGCTGGGCTGGCAGTTCTTCGCCCTTGCCGCCGCGGCCGAGGAGAATCCGCTCCGGCACGAGGCACCGCGCGTGCTGCGCGCCCTCGTTCAGCAGCTGGGCGAGTCGGCGCACCTCACGACGCTGGCCGGGAACGCGGCGGTGACGGTGCTGTCGGAGCGCCCGGTCCGCACGCTGCAAGTGCACGAGCGGGTCGGCCAGACGTCCCCGCTGAACTGCACGTCCTCCGGACGCGCCCTGCTGCTGGGCCTGCCGGACGACGAGGTGGTCGCGCTCTTCGCCGCCGCGGACGCGACGGGAGAGCCACTGCCCGGCAGCGAGCGCGCACCCCGTACCGTCCCGGCCCTGTTGGAGCGACTTCACGAGGAGCATCGGGCCGGCTACGTGGTGTCCATCGAGGAGCACGAGCCGGGCATGACCGCGGTGGCGGCGCCCGTACGCGACTTCCGTGGTGCCCCGGTCGCCGCTGTCAACATCTCGGCCCCGACGATGCGGCTGCCGCCGGAGGCGCATCCGCCCGTGATCGAGGCGGTGCTGTCGGCCTGCAAACGCCTGTCGGAGACGCTGGGCTACGCGAACCACTAGGGTCTGTCGTTTGGATCAGGCCGAGCCCGGCCTGATCCAAACGACAGACCCTGGAAGCGCCACGGTCTGTCCCTCGGCCGATACCGCGCGCCTGTCCCACGGCTCGTGCCGCAGGCACTTAAATATCGGAGCGTGACTAG